>CAZHQP010000046.1:0-12585 GCA_964534735.1 uncultured Roseivirgaceae bacterium | reverse complement strand
CCGGTTGCGTATAAATTTGTAAATGCAAGGCTGTGCTCATAGAGCGAATCTAAGAAAGGAGTAATCTTTTTTGTATTCCCGAAATGTTCCATGAAATCCGCACTGAAACTCTCTACACTGATCAGTACTACGTTAAGCTTCTTCTCCGGTCCCGTATGGGTGATCTTCCGTTCAATACTTAATGAGTCGCCCGGAATGAACTCGGCTTCGGGAGTTTTCAGCGCTTTCCTGAGACCGGCAAATGCCTGATGGTTGTCTTCACCTTTATAGAATTGTGCGTAGTCAAGCTCATTGTGGCGGTAGGCAGAAAACAATTCATACAATCCGTTACCCGCCAATTCGTTTACGTATGCATTATCACTGAAGCGATGATAGCCATTACTGAAGACCAAAAAGATTAAAACAATCATGATTGCATACACCCCCGCAAAGAGCGTACGCTTTTTAAACGGAATATACACATGACGTGACCTGCTGATGGTTTGATACAGCAGGTAAGCGATCAAGCCGGAAAGCAAAACCGTTATCGTTATCAGCCAACCGATCGGGTAAGACTGATTGATATTGCCAACCACTTCCGTTGTGTACACCAGGTAATCGACAGCAATGAAATTGAACCGTGCGCTGAACTCATCCCAGAAAAGCCATTCGGCAATTCCATTGAATAAAAGCAAAAATGTAATGACTATGAAAATAAAGAACAGCGTTTTGGAATGGCCGGTCTTGCAAAAAATCCGCTCGGGAATCAGCCAGAGATAAAGCATCAGAGGAACGCCTGCGTATGCTGCTGTGATCAGATCGGAGAATATTCCGATAAGGAAAATGCCGGCAATATTTCCGGGCGTGAAGTCAATTGCCTGGGCGGACTTAATCAACAGCAGGATCCGAACCAAGGTAGAGATGACAACCACCAGGAATACAAACAGGACAAGCAAGCCTGACCGGCTTTCAAAAATCCGATTAAAGCGCAGTTTCATTAACGCTAACTAATAGTTAAATTCTGAAGAAATTCTGTAAGGATAACTTCAGAATCTCTTCAGAATTCATTTATACTTGTTTAGACGTGAATCCCCATTGTACCATAGCTGCGGCATGCCGTGCGAATGTGTGATGGAAGTTAGTAAACCGGACCGAACTTAGTCCTTAAGAATAGGAGTAACTCCTATTCTTATCGTCATCCGGGTGAAGTGGAGTGTAGAGATTTTCAAATAATTTAGATCAGCTGAAGTATCTACAGCCGGCTACTTCAGGTTTTTAAGATCATTGATAATGATGCGCCTCCGGTCAAATTTGATCTGCCCGTTTTCCTGCAGTTCATTGAGAATGGTTGTTACCGTCTGCCGGGAGGTTCCGATCAACGAGGCTATTTCCTGATGCGTAAGCTTTGTGTAGATGATTGTTTCATACCCGGCTTTCTGGCCTTTCCAGGTTGCAGCGTCTTTCAGGAATTCGATCACGCGTGTGCGGGCATCTTTGAAAACAAGAAGCTCCAGTCTCCGTTCAATTTTCCGGAGCCGAAGTCCGATAAGTTTGAGGATCTTGAAATTCAGTTCCCGGTCGCCATACATCAGCTGTTGCAGTTCTTCGAGCGACAACAGGCAAACGGTTGTTTCGGCAACTGCAACAGCAAAGTCCTTTCGCTTTTCTTCACCCGCGAGCGCAAGCTCTCCGAAAATTTCTCCTTTTACCAGGATGGACTTAACAATTTCCTTACCGTCATTCAGGTAGTTTCCGATCTTGATCCTGCCATCGGCAATCAGGTAGATGTGTGTGCTGAGGTCTTCATTCAGATAAATAAACTCACCTTTTTTAAAAGTCCTGAACTCATGCTTGCCCGCCATGTCTTTAACCTTATGCGGACACAGGATTTTGTAGAGATTGACGCTTTCAAAATACCACAATGCGGTTGCATCCATACGGAGTTGATCTTCTTTATCCGGAAGATCACCAGGAAATACGGCATGGCCAAATCTGCGGTTTGGATTCGGAGCCGATATTTTCATTCGCTTCTCCCGAAATGTCATCTAACCGACATTTGGCTCACTTGCTGCTTCACGGGTGCAACCCTTCCTGTATTTTTATGGTTACAAATGCATGTCTGAAACACGCCTGCGGTCTGCTATGAGCTTACTTAATCCATTAAAAAAAGATCTCTTCAGCCTGTGCTTATTTATTGAGGAGCTGGATGATGCAGTTTATGTTCAGCCGCTTCCGCTTATTTCAGGCGCAACCATCGGTCAGCATGTCCGGCATATGCTGGAGTTCTACGGATGTATCCTGCTGGATGCAACGTCAGACCTTATTTGCTACGATAACCGGAAGCGTGAACTGAGTATGGAGAGAGAAAGGGCTGTGGCCCTCAAAACTGCGGAACGACTTGTTGAAAGATTAAACGACATCATAATTGATAAAAAAGTCAGCGTACAGGCAAATTACTCCAGTCACGACCAGGATGATGTATATCTTTCCTCTACTTTATTTCGCGAACTTGCCTACGCGCTTGATCACAGCATTCATCACCAGGCGATTGTTAAGGCGGGACTGGCAGTTATGCCGGAGGTGTTAAAAAAAATGAGTGACCTGGGTGTTGCTCCGTCAACCTCACGATATAAAATGGCCTTGAAGAAAAATGTTCTCTAAACAGATTCACCATGATAAGGATTACCGGATGTATTGTTCTCCTGCTGTTTGCACAAGCGCTTCACGCGCAGGAAGATTCAAAAAGCAGATTGAAAAACTTCAATCTTGAAAAAGGACTGGCCATCCAGGGCTATGATCCGGTTGCTTATTTTAGTGACGGAAAAGCAATTGAAGGTAAGCAGGATATTTCCTATGAAGTGAGCGGTGTTGTTTACCGGTTCGTCACAACAAAACATAAAGAGATGTTTGTTGCAAATCCGGAAAAGTACGAGCCAAAATATGGCGGCTGGTGTGCATATGCGATGGGCGCTTCAGGCAAGAAGGTTGAAATTGACCCCGAGACTTTTAAAATTTTGGACGGGAAGCTTTACTTATTTTACAATGCGTATTTTAACAATACGCTCAAGAAATGGAATGAAGATGAGAAAAAGCTGCACGATAAGGCCGATACGAACTGGAACAAATTAATCAAACCATGAAAAATAATACTCGCTGGCTGTGGATCGTAAAAGGTATCGCAGCACTGATTATGCTCCAGACGCTGTATTTCAAGTTTTCCGCACAACCGGAATCTGTTATGCTGTTTAGCCAGCTTAACATGGAGCCGTGGGGCCGCATCGGAATTGGAGTAGCTGAGCTTATTGCATCTGTATTGTTGCTCATACCCGTTACCGCATGGCTTGGTGCGATATTGGGTATCGGGTTAATGGGAGGAGCAATCTTCTTTCACATCAGCAAGCTTGGCATTTCATTTGGCGGCAGCCCCCAACTGTTTATTTATGCAGTGATCGTGCTCATCTGCTGCAGCATTGTTTTGTATGCCGACCGTAAACGTGTGCCTGTGCTCCGGAACTTTATCCGGTAAGTTCTTTTGCTGCAGGATTAATCATCATAAAGCTACTCCTTAACTTGATCAAAGTCATGGCGGTAAGGTTATAGATTGATAACCTAACGGCCATGACATGCAACTGATCTTATTCCAGCATTGTTTCTTTCAGGATTACCCAGCGGTTGTTTACCTGTTGCCACTCCGTCTGGTATTTACCGGTTAGCTCCGAGCCATTCGCCAGCAGAATTTTCCAGCGGCCATTTTCGGTGGCGATACCATTGATGAGTGTAATGTTGTCGGTAGCGAGGTCGCGAACGGTATACCTGCCGGCTTCAGCGCGATAATATTCCAGGATGGTAGTTCTGCCGCAACCCCGTCCGGTAATGCACGCGTTGGTGTGATACTGGGTGATGATAGAATCGGCCTGACTCGTGTTAAACCATTGAATAAACTTTTTGTTTGCCTGCTCAATGCTCTTTTTAACGGAAGCAGGCGACTGGCAGTTGGCTGAATGGAGGCAGACCAAAATTCCAAAGGCAACAGATAGTAATGTGCAGATGATTTTCATAACGTTAGTTTTTATATGAGCAATACTAACGCGGCCGGCTGGACGATGATGAATACTTTACCCGCCAGTTTACCCGCCATTTGGCTGACATTTGAAGAAAGCCTGCCTGAAACGGGATTTTTCAGATTATACCATCTTAAAATCGCCTGACTTTTTTAAAATATATATTTATTATTATGTGCGAGTCACTTTTAAGTTTCTGAAATATCCATCCGTTCCGGGTCCGATCCATAGTCCGATTAAACCACTTGCCTGGTTTCCTTTCATATCGGTTACGATCAGGCACGGTTGTGCTGCGCCATTAATGTAGAGCCGGGCATCATCATTTGTTACTATAATTTTTACAGAAGTCCACTCGCCAGCTGCCATGTCAGCATATGATTCATAAACTCCCGGAAATTCTTTTCTCAATTTTGCCCATGGATATCGGGGATGTGAAATGTATTGAACGCTGTGATTCCTGCGAAGCTGATCTTCCGCGCGGCCATTGGTAGGACGTAAATAAAAGCACTCATAGCGTAATGAATCATCCTGCTGAATGCGAAAAGCAATCCCGATAAAGCCCCGGAAGGAAGCATTTGTTCCGGGCAATGGCTGGCCTGCAAGCTCAACTTCAATTGTGCCGTTACTGAACTCAGGATTTTTGACAAAAGCCAATTGCTCTCCTTCAGCTGTTCCGGTAACACGTATGGCTTTTTTGTCTTTGTAAACAGTTTCTTCAAGCTTAACATGGTAGGCTTCCAGATCACGGCTGGTTAACGAAACCGTTTGACCAAAAAGATTATTTGACAAACCGGAAATAACAACAATGAAGAAGATGAGCTTTATATTCATGAGATTTTGTTTGTATTGTTAGATACGTTAATCATTAATTGCCTGAACGGCCAAAATTTTATAACGATTCATCAGGTTTAAATGCGCAAACGGACCCGTATTGGTTAGCATCAACCCGATCATTTTTTCTTTGTAGTCGACCCAGAAAAAAGAATTGTAAGGACCGCCTGCCCAATACACTTCACCCGGAGAGGATAGCTCACCGTAGTTTTTTGAATCGATGCGAATACCAACACCCAATCCGTAGCCTTCCGAACCTTTCATATTATCCGCGCGCTCAACCTGGTTGCTCACCATCAGCTCAATTGATTTGCGGCTCACCAGTCTGGTATTATTAAACTTGCCATAATTCAGGAGCAATGTGGCAATCTTGTAGTAATCCCGTATGGTCGTACAGACTCCTCCGTATGAAGTATGCCAGCCACCACCGCCTGATATCGCATTGGGTAACCTGGCGTAGGCAGCTTGTACAGATTCTGTTTCCGGTTTGAGCTTTCCCTCTTCAAACTGGTACAATTGCGGAAAGCGGGTTAATTTATTTGCCGGCACAGCAAAATCGGTATGCTTCAAGCCAAGCGGAATGAAGATCCGTTCTTTGCAAAATTCATTCAACGGCTTTTGCGAGATAATTTCAACCAGGTACCCTAGCACGTCATGTGAATAGCTGTATTCCCAATGCTGCCCGGGCTGATGAAGCAGGGGCATTTTTGCCAATGTTTGAACAAATTCTTTCAATGATTTATCCCAGGTTTGAAATCCTGCTTGTTTGTACAGCTTATCCACTGCCGTTTCTCCTTCGCTATACGCAAGACCTGAAGTATGGCTAAGCAATTGCCGAATGGTGATCTTTCGGAGTGCCGGAACAGTCTGCATCGTGTCCGAAAGCTGCTGATCGGGCGACTGTAACACCATCATGTTCTTGAACTCCGGAATATATTTTTCAATTGGATCATTTAATTTAAACCAGCCCTCCTCATACAGGATCAGCACAGCAAGCGTGGTAATGATCTTCGTCATCGATGCAATAGGTAGTATCGCGCTTGTGTCCATTTTAATTCCTTTCTCAACATTGCTTAAGCCATAGGCTTTCAGATGCGCAATTTTCCCGTTGCGTGCAATAAGCGTTACTAATCCGCCAAATTCTTTTTTGTCGGTATGCTGCTGCAAAACCCGGTCAAGGTTTTTCAGCTTTTGTGTTGAAATACCGCTGGTGGGTTCGTGCAGCTGTGCGAATATCAATATCCGCATACACAGCATAATTGCAACTAGGCAGATTCTCATAATACTTAGATTATTACTTTTCAGGAGCAGGAGGCTTCAACTTGTTGTACATTCCGGGAATGATTGGCTTGACAAAATAAAGCCTGAAGTAAAATGTGGTGACGGGATCTCCGTGCGAGAATTTATTCTCAAGATCGGTTAAGTCAATCTCCCGGGTTACATCTTCCAGGCTTTTGCCCTGCGTAATGGCGAGTGTTATTCTTTCTTTTATTGTCTCCAGCGCCTCAATAAGCTGCGTCAGATATTCTTTGTTGGATTGAATCGGTCCATGTCCGGGAATCATGAAATCAACCTCGAACTCAGCCATCTTTTTTAAGGTATTCATCCATTCAAAAGGCTCGGCTGTATAGCCGTAGGGAATAGGCATGACAACCGCATCACCTGTGATCAATACTTTTTCCCGTGGCAGGTACACCCAAACGTCTCCTGCAGTATCACCAAAGCCCGGCTGAAGCAATTGGATCTCACGCCCTTCATGATAGAGTATCATCTTGCCTTCGAATACCTGCGTAGGCATCGTAAGCAAAACCTTTTTGTATTGCTCACGGATCACGGAATAGTCGTAAAACTTCTTTTGATTAAGATTGTGGAGGACGTTCTGGTATCCGGGTTCTTTCTTTGACTCGACATCCTGAATCAGTACATCAAGCCTGCCGAGGGATTTATTAAATCCGTCTTCGGTGACAAATGTTGCCGGATAGGCTATGCCGGGATTAATGAAATAATCGCGCGTAAATTTGGATGAGATAATCTGTATTCCGGGATATGTTTTTTCAAACGCTTGTGTTCCGAACAAGTGGTCACCATGCCAGTGCGTAATAATCAGGCACCTGACCGGATTGGACGTCAGCTTTTTGATCTGTTGAATAACATGCTTTCCGGCATCCGGGCTGCTGGAAGCATCTATCACTACAACATCTTTTTTATTTATGATCACCGTAACATTACCCTGAACAACCCGGAAGGGGTTGGAAGCCGAGAATTGATATACGGAGTCCCTGACTTTTGTCATGACATATTCAAGGTAGTAGGGCTTGTTCTTTTGACTCCAACCGGTTGCCGCTAACACCGGAGCGATCATGATCAAAAGCAGAATCAAGTATGCGTTTGAGCGCTGTTGAGAGAAAATGGTCATCGGAGTGTCGTTGATTATTTAACAGTGAACTTTGCCTGAATGCTTTCCCAGGCGAACGTAACGGTTCCTGCTGCATCAATTGTGTATACAAGCTTCTCGGCAAATGGTGTTGATTTAACGGGCTTTACCTTGATGCGCAAAGCGTCCTGTTTTTCATCATACTTAAAAGCTCCCCATTGATTGGCAACTTTATTAAAGATAATAGTCCATTCATTTTCAGCAGGGATCACAAAAAAACCGTACGTGCCAGCTGCAAGTGTCTGACCATTGATTTTTGAATCCTTATCAATCGAGAAAGTTGTTGCTTCATTTGCGCCTGCACGCCAAACCTGTCCGTACGGCACCAGCTCACCCCATACCTTGCGTCCTTTAACGGATGGCTGGCTGTATTTAATGGTTACGGTAGTCGCGCCACTCTTTCCGGATACTTCCGCAGGCGGACTTGGTCTTTTGGTCTTGTCTTCCTGGCTAAAGGTATTCTGATAGCACAAGATTAACCCAATAAGGGTGATTAAAGCAGGTAATGAGATTTTGTTTTTCATCGTGTAACTTTTTAATGCTTAATGATTAATGGAAATTCTGAATGGTCAAATCTCCAGATTCAACGTTTGAGTATTCAATCACGGCCAGTTCAAAGTGATTCAAGTTTGTTCAAAAAGCTATTTACCTTTGTGTGATGTCAATTCAGGAAAAACACTTTTTAGAGCTGTATAAAAAAAGCAAGGAAGCTGAGCTTGGCTGGGGCGACAGCAGCGAATGGACGAGCCAGGATTTTGAAAGACTTAGTGAGATGATCTTTCAAAAGACACAGGTAAGACTTAGTGAATCGACTCTTAAACGGGTATGGGGAAAAGTAAAATATGATTCTGTTCCTGCTGCCACTACGCTGAACACATTAGCTCAATTTTCCGGGTATGAGAGCTGGAGAAGCTTTAAAGCGGCTAATGAAGCAAGTGTGTTAAAGTCAAATGAGGTACACAAGGATCAACCGTATAACGGAGTTCTTGTTAAAAAGAAGAAGCTAAACCTGATATTGGCCTTAAGCATTACAGGGCTTGTTCTGCTGATTCCCGCATTGTTAATCGTTAACCTTGACTCATCTGAGCAACTTCCCAGGATCGATTCTTCGCAAGTCGAATTTGATTTCAGGATGGCATCGAACGAGCTCCCTAATTCTGTGATCTTTAATTATAGTGTAGGGAAAAATCCGGTCGACACACTCAAGCTTCAGCAATCATGGGACCCTTCTCGACAAGAGATAATTTCAACTCTTAACAAGCAACACACCTCTATTTATTATTATCCGGGATTTTTTGTTGCCAAGCTGATTGCGGACAATATTATTTTAAAGGAGCAAAACGTTTTCATTAAAACAGAAGGATGGAAGGGGATTATTGTGCAAAATCCAATTCCGACATATCTGAGCGATCAGGAGATTGAGTTGCAGCAAAACAGCATGGCTATTAATCGTGACGTGCTTGCCACTAAAACGGGTAAAACAGTTTTTAATAATTTATGGACAGGGTTTTATCGGGTAGAAGATTTTGGGAACATCTCTTCTGATAATTTTAAGCTGGAAGCTGTGCTGCAAAATACGTCAACCAAAGAAGAGGCTGTTTGCCAGCAGGCAAAAGTTACCATTCTCACAACACAAAGCGCCATTGTTATCCCGCTCAGCTCCAAAGGATGCATCTCTGCTATTTCCATTTATACAGGCGAGAAGCTTATCAGTGGAAAAGACACCGATCTCTCAGCATTGGGATGTGATTTCTCGCAACCACAGAAACTGACATGTACAATGGTAAATCGGAATATGACACTTGCTCTTAATGACCAGGATGTTTTTACGACAATGCACTCAACCGACCTGGGAAAAATTGTCGGGCTTGTGATCACCTTTGAGGGAACAGGCAGAGCTTCAAATGTCAGGTTATATTAATCGAAGCTGATAACGAAAGTCCGGCTGTCCGTACCAGCACGTATATTAAAATACCTGCATGGGGGAATACGGGATCATGTGAAAAAACCGCAACTTAACGTTCAAATTCCAAGCTATGCCTTGTGTTGTTCGTTATTTTGGTCTTGTTCTTTTTGTTACACTAAGTCAGTTCGCAACAGCTCAAACTATTCCGCAGAATCCGAATAAGGTAAGCGGAGATGTTCGCCAGGGTAAATGGACGCTGCTCTTCGATAAAGATTGGAATCAAATCACCGATGCTTCAAAAGCGATTTATTACAGATTAATTGAATACCGGCAGGGCAAGCCCACAGGAACAGCGCGTGACTATTTTGCCAATGGAACATTACAATGGGAAGGTCAGTTGGAAGGGGAAAACCCGGATATTAACTCCGGAGTCTGTATCTGGTATAATACCAATGGTACCAAGCAACGTGAATCAACATACGTAAACGGAAAGCGTAACGGAAAAGAAATTTTGTACTCTGATGGAAAGAAATATGCGGAAGGAACTTATACAGACGATCAGAAAAATCCCGACTGGATTTATTATGGTACCGATTACAGCAGCGTGTACGCAACTGCTACGCAGTTTTTGACTTTAAAAGATTATGTAAAAGCGGAAACAGCCTTTAAGAAAGCAGTTGATCTGGCGGTTAAGGGTTACGGAGCTTCCTCAGAGCAATATCGCGATACGCGCTGGTGGATGTATTTTTTGTACAGCGATACGGATAATGTACCGAATGCAATTACTGCCTTGAAAGATGCTGCGCGGGTAAGTGCCGTGTTGCGTGACGAATATGAGCTCCGGGTAATTGAAGACATCGAGCGCTATGCTGATAAATTGAAGGAAAGTAAAAAATCCAATGAAGCAATTTCCTTATACTGGCTTGCCGCCCGCACGCGAGAGCAGCGCAACTGGCTGCAGGACGCTTCTTATTATAAAGACCTGAAAGGGATACTTGATCTTAACTATGGATTGAACCGGCTCGATTCCATGCAATATAATTTCGAAAAGATTGCATCGGTTATTCCTGCCGGAACCCGCGACCTCGCAACACATCTCTATAACTGGGCATCGTATACAATTGGGCAAAAGCAAACGCTGCAATTCGGAAGAATTGAAAAAGCCTGTGAAGATTATCTGAAGTACAAGGAACAAAAGAATGAAAAAGATCCCGGCTATGCGGAAGCCTGGATTGCATTCGGAAAGATTCAGCAGGTAAAAGGGCAGCATGAGCGTGCCCTGAAAAGCTTTGCCGATGCGCGTGCTGCATTGGTCGCGGAAGAGCAGCAGGTATTGTACTTCCGGACACTGTCGCTTTCTGCAAGCACGTATAATACCTCCAAAAAATACGATGCGACTGCTAAAGCTTTGTTTACGGAATTTGAGCAATGGAACGATCGCTTTTCGGAATACCTGGGAGCAGATTACATTGAAAATATGGCTGAAGTTGTGAAGTATGCTTCGCTCAATAAAGATTATCCGCATGCTGAAAAAGTACTCGTGAAGATTTTGCCGCTGATCGAAAAGCAATTCGGAAAAGCCAGTGCAGAGTATAAAACATCAGCTTTAACGCTTGCCGGGATTTATGAAGCACAAGGCAAGAATGACCTGGCTAAATCCGTAAACACTCAGCTTTCAACATCCGATCAAAAGCAAATTGCACAATCACTGGGCGTGAATCGGGCAGATGCAGATATCGATTTGCTGACCAAAGCAGTGGCAGCAGGTCGTTTTGCCGATGCGGTCGTGATCTTCGAGCGGAATTATGCGTTGTTTAAAAGCTTCTACGAATCCAGTAATGATTACGATGGCCTTGTAACGATCAGCAGCGCGGTAGCATATTCCTATCAGCAGACAGGCGATTTCTATAAATCCGGGCAATTGCTGTTAAACATGAAGAAGATTGCTGATGATCATCTCGAAAAATCATCAGAGACCTATATCGCGATGATGCAAACGCTTGGCGATTATTATGTCGCTACCGGGCAGTTGAAGGAAGCTGACGATACCTGGTATGCTGCGATGCAGGTACTGGATAAAGCCAGAACACCTGCTAATGAAAAGTCTAACGATGAAATGTATTACCGTTTGGCTGAACGTATGGCAGGACTGTTTGCGCGGCAACGATATTTCCGCGATGCGGAAAATCTGTATTTCAAGGTGCTGGATTACCATGAAAGAATTGATGGAAGAAATAGTCTTCGCTACCAGTATACGTCTACAGCATTGGCGGATCTTTATCAGCGTATGCGGCTTTTTGCGGTTGCGTCTGATCTGTACGAAGAGGCTATGCCGGTATTGAAAAACGAATTAGGCGAACAATCGCCAAACTATATCGATGCTTCCCGAACACTTGCGAACATTTATTTGCTTCAGGGCAACTACTCTGCGTCAGAGGCTCCGTACCTGAAAGCAAAAGCATCGTATCAAAATACGTTGGGCACACACAGTGACCGGTACCTGGGTGTGCTGGCCGATCTGGGTTTGCTCTATACGTATTCAAAGCAATGGAATAAAGCAGCCGATGTTTATCACGAGCAGGTTGCCTTGCACCTCGAGCAGGTTAAAAATCTTTTTCCGTTATTAAGCGAAAAGGAGAAGAGCGATTTTTATGCACTCTCACGTTCGCAGTTCAATACCTACAATGTGTTTGCGTTGCAGCATCTTAAAAACAATCCGCTGGAGGCAGGGGAGATGTATAACTTGCAGCTGGTTTCTAAGTCGCTGCTTTTCAAGGCAACCAACCGGGTGCGCACGAGTGTAATCAACAGCAAGGATGAAAATCTGAAAAAGCTGTACAGCCGCTGGCAGGATTCACGTGAGCAGCTTTCGAAAATTTATCAGCTCAGCGAGCAGCAAAAGAAATCAGCCGGTATTGATGAGACGCAGTTGGAACGTAATGTTAATGAGCTTGAACGTGAGTTGACCATAAAATCAGAGTTGTTTGCACGGCTGATCAGCGACAACCCCGATTGGAAAGCTGTGCGGGCTGCACTAAAGCCCAATGAAGCTTCCGTTGAGATTGTCCGGATCATTGAAGCGTTGCCTGAGTTTACATTTGATTACATCGGAAAAGGAATCACGATCGACACACTCGATGCCGAAGGCTATGCGCGGGTGAATAACCTTGAAGTAAAATGTTCGGCCGCACAAGCAGGGCTTCATATTGGTGAGACGATTCTCAGCATCAACGACAAATCAACGAAGGGCAAAACACTGGATGAAGTGCTAACCTTGCTCGAAGAAAGTCCGGTAAAGCTCGTACTGCGGAAGAAGAACAGCAAGGTTACCTATACGGCTCAATTCAAAAGCGACTCGGTTTTTTACAGAAGCT
>CAZHQP010000045.1:0-12592 GCA_964534735.1 uncultured Roseivirgaceae bacterium | reverse complement strand
GATCAGGGTAAGCCTGTTAAGCTTGCTAAAGCAGTTGATATTCCACGAGCTTCGGCAAATTTGAGATTTTATGCGACTGCAATTTTGCATACAACTTCCGATGCACACTTTACCGATCAGGAAGCAATTAACTACACGCAACATGTTCCGATTGGAGTTGCGGGTTGTATCTCACCCTGGAACTTACCGCTATATCTCTTCACCTGGAAAATTGCGCCTGCGCTTGCCGCTGGGTGTACAGTTGTAGCAAAGCCGTCAGAGGTTACTCCGATGACTGCATATTTATTTTCCAAACTTTGTATTGAAGCAGGACTTCCGGAAGGTGTTTTAAATATCATTCACGGTCTCGGTTCGAAAGCCGGGCAGGCAATTATCGAACATCCGGAGGTGTCAGCTATTTCATTTACGGGCGGAACAGCCACAGGTAAGAAAATTGCAGCCACCGCGGCACCAATGTTCAAAAAACTTTCGCTTGAGCTGGGTGGAAAAAACCCAAACATCATTTTCGCGGATTGCGATTTTGAAAATGCTATCAGCACCACCATTCATTCTTCTTTCTCAAACCAGGGTGAAATTTGTTTGTGCGGTTCACGGATCTTTGTTGAACGCCCGTTGTATGAAAAATTTCTTGCGGAATTCACGACACGGGTAAAAGCACTCGTTGTGGGTGATCCGCTTGATGAAAAAACAAAAGTCGGAGCCATGGTGTCGGAAGCGCACATGAATAAAGTACTTTCCTACATTGAACTGGCGAAAAAAGAAGGAGGAAAGATTGTGACAGGTGGAACACAGGTTAAAGGAACAGGCCGATGCGCCAACGGATATTTTATTGAGCCAACCATCATTACCGGTCTGGAGCATTTGTGCCGGACGAACCAGGAAGAGATTTTTGGACCCGTTGTAACAATCATGCCGTTTGATACGGAAGAAGAAGTTCTGACATACGCCAACAGTACAACATATGGCCTGGCAGCTACAATCTGGACGGAAAATTTAAAACGCGCGCATCGCGTTGCTGCAGAAGTTAAAAGCGGCATCATCTGGGTGAACTGCTGGCTATTTCGCGATTTACGAACTCCGTTTGGGGGTATGAAGCAAAGTGGTGTTGGTCGGGAAGGAGGCTTCGAAGCGCTGAAGTTCTTTACGGAAGAGAAGAACGTGTGTATTAAACTGTAGCCAATGTGTCTATAGAATTTTATAAACAGAAGATCGTATAAATCCTCCATAGTAGTTTGCCGATTCCACCTCATGCACACCGGATTTTTCCAGTGCAACTTTCCAGCCAGGCAATCGGTTCGCTTCAATTCCGGTTGTAACTCTGAAAAACCGGTACATGATCCATAACATCAGCTGATGCCAGCTTTTTTCATCGACAAAATCTGTCACCAGCCATCTTGCAGAGGGCCGTACAGATTTTTTTATTCTGTAAATTACATTGGTTAATATTTCATCCGGAAACAGATCGAGATAAAAATTCGTGATCACAACCGGGTATGAAACTTCAGGAATGTTCTGTTCCGTACCTTCAATAAATTTCACATTCAGTGCAATTGGATTTTTCTTTCGTGCAAGTTCAAGCATCTTCGGTGAGATATCGATGTAATCGATAATCAATTCCGGATAAGTTTTGAGAATTGATTTCAAAAGATCGCCTGAACCGCCACCGAGGACAAGTATGCGATCATCAGGCGAAATGTAATTCAGAAAATGTAACTGTGACTTTTGTATGGAGTTACCAAAGATAATTTTAGAAAGAAATGCATAAGCAGGTGCGAGCCGGTCAAACCCGGTTGAAATGCGCCCGCTCACTACTCGGCTGAAATGGATTTATAATATTCAAGAATCTGAACAAGGTCATCGCGTTTTTTAAAGCTTAAATCTCTTTCTTTGGCAAATTCTTTTAGCTGATCAAAAAAGGGTGATGTATACTTTTCAATTGCAGATTTGTCAAGCTTTTTGGTTTTCGTTTTTGACTCATCAAAAATGAGCCCATCTGTTTCAGAGTTGGTAATGGTGAGCAATGTTGTAACAATTCCATCTACATCAAAGATAAGCAAGACCTCCATCTGAGAATAAGTTGTTGAGCTCGAACCAAACATTGTGCCTCCTGCCGGACTGGTACTCGCAGGTTTGCCTTGTGATGTTTTAACATGTAATTGTCCAACAGTAGATAGTAGCGCAAATGTTTTACACTCTACCAGAATTTCAAAGAATTGGGGAACGCTCATTTCCCGAAGCGTTACTTGTTTTTTCTTTTTCCTTCCGGCAAACGCACCATCGTCTTTTTGCGTTTCACTTTTGTAATCAACAGTAGGAACCTGCGTTTTCGAATTTCTACGGCATCGAAATATTCAAACCCTAAAGCATTTCGGGCAATAAAAGACTTGGAACTGGCACCACTTTCATAACCCAATAATCCGGTTTTAGTATTAAGCCGTACAAGACCCGTAATTATCTTACCATCCGTTAACGTAATTGTTCCCTGATTCCACTCTGAATCTTCCGCAGTCATGCGGTTTATATCAACGTTCTGTGAATGTGCATTTTCTGCAAAAAATGAAGCAACTACGATGAAAAGACAGTAGATTGAAGCCTTGTGCATAGGTTAGTTTAGTTTCAAAATTAAGAAGATAGGGTTTGACTTTTTTCGATATCAAAAATATTTTCTTTCACGTTTTAGGCTACCCGTTAAGCTATCTTGAGTTTTTCGGTGTTATAACCGGCATTATTGCCGTCTGGCTTTCAGCAAGAGCCAATGTGTGGAGCTGGCCGCTTGGCATTGTTAACGTCACACTTTCTTTTTTTCTATTCTTCCAGGTACAGCTTTACCCGGATATGTTTCTGCAGGTATTTTTTTTCGTTACCAATCTTATCGGCTGGTGGCGCTGGCTTAATCCAAATAAAGGAGAGGCAGATAAAAAAGAGGAGCTAAAAGTAAGCTGGATGGATCGCAGGCAACTGATTATCATCACCGGCATCGGCATTGCAGGAACAATTGCATTCGGGTTGTTCGCCAGTCGTTTGCACGATTTTTTTCCAATGATTTTTACCAAACCAAGCGCATCTCCCTTCTGGGATTCGTTCATAACCGTAATGAGTATTGTGGCAACGTACTACATGATCCAGAAAAAAATTGAGTGCTGGCTTATCTGGATTGCGATTGACATCGTGGCAACGGTGTTGTACTTTATTCGCGACATTAAATTTTACAGTCTCTTGTACCTGGTGCTGACAATCCTGGCTGCGTTTGGATTTTATCACTGGCGTAAAGAGTTTAAATCCTATCAAAAGGCATGATACGCGGCCTTGTCATCGGAAAGTTTATGCCTGTTCATTACGGACATGTGGCGTTGATTGAGTTTGCCGCTCAGCAATGCGATGAAGTGATTGTTTCGATCAGTCATGCAAAAGAGGATGTAATTGATCCGCAAGTAAGACTGGACTGGCTGCAGGAGCTCTTCCAAGATCAGCCGAACGTTAGATTGTTCATTATTGATGATAATTTTGATGATCATCAGCTGCCGCTTCCGGACCGCACAAAGGTATGGGCAGAGTTTATCCAAAGAACGTATCCGGCTATCAATTATGTCTTCAGCTCAGAGGAATATGGAGAGCCTTTTGCCATAAACCTGAACGCAAAGCACATTTCGTTTGACCCTGACAGGAAGCAATTTCCCGTTTCTGCTACACAAATCCGTAAAGCACCTTTTCGGTTCTGGAATTTCATTCCCGATGTGGTTAAGCCATTCTTTGTAAAGAAAATTTGTTTTTATGGAGCTGAAAGCACAGGCAAATCGGTGATGGCAAAGAGAATGGCCGAAAAATATGATACTGTTTTTGTGCCAGAAGTAGCGCGTGAAATGATCAGTTCAAATACTTTTAATCGCGAAGATATTATCGCAATAGGCAGGGAACAAACCGCCCGTGTTTATAAGCACCTAAAAAAAGCAAACAAGATTCTGTTTTGCGATACGGATGTAATCACAACCCAAATATATTCACGGCATTATCTTAAAGTCGTTCCGCCTGTATTGTATGAATTTGAACGATTAATCAAGTATGACTTGTATTTCTTCTTTGAGATAGACACAGCTTGGGTAAGTGATGGCCTGCGCGACCAGGGTTCTGCGGAAGCGCGAAAAGCCATGCGCGAAATATTTAGAGAAGAGCTTGATCGCAGAAATATTCCATACATCAATGTTTACGGGAACTGGGAGATGCGTGAACGAATTATTACCGAAGCACTCAATAAACTGCTTTGATCAGAATTTAAGCATGATCCCTTGTACCGGGAAAACAAAATTCACATTAAGTAAATTTTCGGTACTCAATTGATTTTTAATAACACTTTCCCGCTCACCGGCCGGTTTCATGTGTGTGACCACAATTGGAAAGTTCTTCAGCGACTCTTTTCCGCACAGCTTGTTTAATAGATCAAGCTCTTGCATGAGCAGCTTCGGAGTGAGATGTCCAAACAGTAAATCATCAGGTTGTGAATTGTCAAACGAAACTTCGATAAAAATAGCCTTAAGTTTTTTTGACTGAACGAGTGGAGCAACGGCTTTCCAAAGCTCTTGTAATCGGGTTGATTTTTCAAGCTGGTCTGAGCCGGTATCCCCCAGGTATAAAATGTAACTATCGTTGTTTCGGATTAGAAATGCCGTGCTTTCGTTTGGCGCTACATGACTTAACACATATGGCGTTACAAACATGGTTGTATGAGCAAGGGCAATCTCTTTGCCCGGCAGAAGCACTTGATAGGTGTATTTATTAAGTGTTGGCTTTTCACCTTCATTGCCAAAGTTTGCCCAGCTTTTCCAGCTGAAATATTTTTCCTGCAGCACACTCAAACAACTCGGGATTCCGTAAATGAACTTGGCAGAGTCGTCCGGGGCGTTAAGGATCAGTCCGCTTACATGATCCAGGTGCGGGTGCGATATGAGATAACCTTTTATATTTTTCCGAAGAAAGGCCGTGGCATCACCCATCCAGCTCCTTTGATCAATCGCTTTTTGAATTCCAGAATGCAACGTTCCGGCATCCAGGCAAACATAATTTTTTGTTCCAGTCGTGGCAATTGCATATGCAGAAAGATTGCTTTCATCGGCTCCGCCTTTTACTCCCAGTGGCATGATATCAAAAGACGATTGTGCCCGGCAACTAAAATTCAACAGGAGAAGAATGAGAAACACATTTTTCATAGGTTGTAAAGTTAATCTGGCAACGCATTAATCTTGCTGTTGATTAAATCAATTTCTGATGAGGATAGGGTTAATCTGCCGGCAATGAGATAATGCTCTTTTGCAGTGTGAAAAATTCCGGTTTTTGTGTAAAAATCGCCCAATGCGGCATGATAGATTGAGTTGTCTTCCAATCCCTTTATGCGTTTTAAATGCTCCAGGCCTTCAGCGGGCGTATTCGCAAAGCCGATAGCAATAGCTTTGTTTAGCTCAACTACCGGATCTTTTTTAATGGAGCTTAATAGCTCGTACAGCATCAGAATATTCCTCCAGTCAGTAGTCTCAAAAGATACAGCCCGGGAATGGGTAGCGGCAATGACTGCTTCCAGATGATATTCCGTAAGATCTTCGCCAGCCGTTGCCTTATCCAGAAACTCGTTTCCTTTTTGAATCAGTGATTTATTCCAGGTTGAGCGGTCCTGATCCTGTAACAGAATAATATTTCCGGTTGAATTCAATCGTGCCTCCGAACGGGAAGCCTGATAGCACATCAGGGCAAGCAGTGCATTTACGTCTGGTGAATCGGTTAACTTATTTTTGGTGAGCAATAGACAAAGCCGCATGGCCTCTTCGCAGAGATCATGACGAATAAGCTGATCGGGATGTGTGGAGTTATATCCTTCGCTAAATAGAAGATATAAGGTATGTAAAACAGTATTCTTCTGTTCACTCAGCATTTTAGGTGAAATGATTTCCAACTCGATGCCTTCAGCTCTGATTTTCTCGCGCGCCCGGTATAACCGTTTTGTGATTGTCTCTTCACTAACGAGAAAACTGTGTGCTATCTCAGCAATGCTCAGGCCGCAAAGTGTTTTGAGAATCAATGCAATTTGTGATTCATACGGAATGGAAGAATGACAACAGGCGAACATCATGCGCAGCTGACTGTCTTCAATTTCATGTTCGAAAAATAAATGCCGGATAGCTGGCGATAATGTCCATTCGGATTTGAAGGCTAACGCAAGCTCTTTTTCGATGTGCGCGTGGCTTGTTCGCTGGCGGATTACATCAATTGCTTTCCTTTTAGCCACCGTGTATAACCAGGCTTGCGGATTTTCGGGAATGCCTTTTACTTTCCAGACATTCAGCGCCTGCAGCAGCGTATCCTGAACTATGTCTTCGGCTATGCCGAGGTGTTGCAGGCCCACCATCCGTGCCAGCACGGCAGCCATCTTTCCCGCCTCATGACGAAAAAGATGGCTGACGACCTGGTTAACGCTGGATTCGGGCATTCATAAAAATATGCATTTTAAAGATCGTAGTAAGTGGCGTCTTTAATGATCAGCCCTTCTTTAAAAGTTAAAATAGTCACAATGGGCAACGTAAATTTTGTGCCATCCGATGCGGTTCCGGCAGAAGTAAATTCAACAATCACAGTTTCCCCGGATGAATAAATTGTTGTTACAGCATCATGAATATCCGGAAACGCGTTCTGCATTTCAGTATACTTGGCAATTGTTTTTTCCCGCGTCTGCGAAACATATTCTTTCCCGAATGAAGGATCCAGGAACAATGCAGAATCGGAATATAAATCTGCCATAGCTTTCCAGTCGTGGCGATTGAATGCTTCAAACAGAGTCTTTGCAATAGCGATACGCGGCTCATCGGGTTGGACAGAAGAAGAACATGCTGCCAGAAAAAGCAGCATGCTTCCCAATACAAGTTTTTTCATCCTACATGTTATCGAATTTCATCACTTCACGAATTTCGATGGTTCCGCCCAGTTCAAAATCGGGATACTCTTTAGCTATTTCAGTAGCTTCCGCGAGATTCTTTGCCTTTATAACAAAGTAACCTCCGACAATCTCCTTACTCTCTGCAAAAGGTCCATCAGTAATAATTTTCTTAACACCTTTAATGGTCTTTCCACCGGGCAGTAAAGCTTCCCCTGAGTCATAGCGTCCCTGCTGTTGAAGTTTTTTAACCCAGGCAAACCACTTTTCCATTCCTGCTTGTTGTGCTTCCGGAGACAATTGACTGGCGTCACCGCCAATGAAAATGAACATGTACTTTTCCATAGTTTTTTGAGTTTAGTTAACATTATACTCCTATGACGGGTGAAAGCTTCCGGGATGGACAACCTCCTGAAAATTTTTTTTTAGCTCAGCCTTTACCCAGTTTATGCCCTTTTATGGAGAAATAGAGAATATACAGGTAACAAGGGATCATGAGCAGGAAAAATGTCCATTGTGACTATTTTAACGAAAAAGATGGCTGACGACCTGGTTAACGCTGGATTCGGGCATTCATAAAAATATGCATTTTAAAGATCGTAGTAAGTGGCGTCTTTAATGATCAGCCCTTCTTTAAAAGTTAAAATAGTCACAATGGGCAACGTAAATTTTGTGCCATCCGATGCGGTTCCGGCAGAAGTAAATTCAACAATCACAGTTTCCCCGGATGAATAAATTGTTGTTACAGCATCATGAATATCCGGAAACGCGTTCTGCATTTCAGTATACTTGGCAATTGTTTTTTCCCGCGTCTGCGAAACATATTCTTTCCCGAATGAAGGATCCAGGAACAATGCAGAATCGGAATATAAATCTGCCATAGCTTTCCAGTCGTGGCGATTGAATGCTTCAAACAGAGTCTTTGCAATAGCGATACGCGGCTCATCGGGTTGGACAGAAGAAGAACATGCTGCCAGAAAAAGCAGCATGCTTCCCAATACAAGTTTTTTCATCCTACATGTTATCGAATTTCATCACTTCACGAATTTCGATGGTTCCGCCCAGTTCAAAATCGGGATACTCTTTAGCTATTTCAGTAGCTTCCGCGAGATTCTTTGCCTTTATAACAAAGTAACCTCCGACAATCTCCTTACTCTCTGCAAAAGGTCCATCAGTAATAATTTTCTTAACACCTTTAATGGTCTTTCCACCGGGCAGTAAAGCTTCCCCTGAGTCATAGCGTCCCTGCTGTTGAAGTTTTTTAACCCAGGCAAACCACTTTTCCATTCCTGCTTGTTGTGCTTCCGGAGACAATTGACTGGCGTCACCGCCAATGAAAATGAACATGTACTTTTCCATAGTTTTTTGAGTTTAGTTAACATTATACTCCTATGACGGGTGAAAGCTTCCGGGATGGACAACCTCCTGAAAATTTTTTTTTAGCTCAGCCTTTACCCAGTTTATGCCCTTTTATGGAGAAATAGAGAATATACAGGTAACAAGGGATCATGAGCAGGAAAAATGTCCATTGAAAATCGTATTGATCTTTCAGGCTCGCGAAGATTTTGGGAATGATCGCTCCTCCCGCAATGCCCATAATCAATAAAGCGGAACCACGCTCGGTGAATTTACCAAGGCCTTCAATGGCCAATGGCCAGATCGCAGGCCACATCAATGCGTTTGCTAAGCCTAACGCTGCAACAAATGCTACAGAAATATAGCCGTGTGTTAGCAACGCGGCTGCGGTAAATACAATTCCAAGAATAGCGGAGATTTTTAGCGCTGCCTGCTGTGAGATAAATTTTGGGATGGTAAACAATCCGATTATGTAACCTGCAAGCATAGCACCCAGTGTAAAGAATGTAAAATACTTGGTTTGATCAGATGGAATGTTGAATCCTTTTCCATACGTGCCGATTGCATCGCCCGCCATCACCTCAACACCTACATATACAAAGATGCAGAACGCACCGAGCAGTAAATATGGGAACTGAAGAATGCTGGTTTTATTTTTCGCTGTGCTTCCGACAGGTTCGGCATTGACTTCCGATGCTTTTATCTCAGGCAACGGTGATTTTGTAATCCAAACCGCCAGCCCCACAAGAACTATTGCCATGATCATATAAGGCCAGTAAATGTTGGCCGCAAATTGATTAAGTATTTCTTCACGTATCTGAAGATCAGCGGCATTCTTAACTCTTTCCTCCAATGAATTCAAATCTTTCAATACAAAAGCGCCCAAGATAATTGGACTTAACATTCCAGCGACTTTATTACAGATACCCATCACACTGATGCGTTGCGCTGCACTTTCAATTGGACCAACAATACTGATGTATGGATTCGAAGCAGTTTGTAATACCGAAAGTCCCGAGCCTATAATAAATAATCCGATCAATGAAACCACATAATTACGCTCAGTGGCAAAATGCCCGAAGATGAATGTACCGAACGCCATTACCAGTAATCCGAGTGCCATTCCTTTTTTCATCCCGGTTTTCTCCAGTATTCGGGAGGAGGGAAGTGCGAGGAAAAAATACGCCATGTAGAAGGCAGTTGTTACCCAAAATGCTTTTGAGTCAGTATCGAGATCAAACGCAAGCTTCACAAACTGAATGAGCGGACCGTTCAACCACGTTACAAAACCGAAAATGAAAAATAAAATACCGATAATCGAAACCGACTGAATGTACTGGCGGGAGTTGTTTTGCATAGCCCAATATTTGTAGCAACTTAGCGAAACAGTTTTACAGATTCATTTTCTATGAGCAATAAAAAGGATTTAACGCTGCTGGTATTGGCAGCCGGAATGGGCAGCCGCTATGGCGGAATCAAGCAGATTGATGGCTTCGGGCCGAGCGGAGAAACAATTATGGACTACTCACTCTTTGATGCTATCCGGGCAGGGTTTACAAAGGTGGTTTTTATTGTTCGCGAAGAAATAAAGGAAACGGTAAAGGAGATGTTCCTGCCGCGACTGGAAGGAAAAGTCAAAGTTGAGTTTGTAATTCAGGCACTCGATACCAAAGTTCCGAAAGAATATCAGAACCCCGAACGCACCAAGCCGTGGGGAACTGCGCATGCGGTGTTGGTTGCAAAAGATGTGATTCACGAGCCGTTTGCAGTAATTAATGCAGATGATTTTTATGGCCGGAAAGCCTTTGAGTCAGTAGCGAATTTTTTTAATGGCGACACGAAAGGTGCACACGCAATGGTTGGTTACACACTGAAGAATGTACTGTCGGATAATGGAAGCGTATCACGGGGTTGTGGAGAGCAGGATGCTGATGGATATTTGAAATCCGTTGTTGAACGCACAACGATTGTAAAAGAAAACGGAAAGATCATCGCAAAAGAAAAGGACGGGGATATTCTGATGGATCCGAACACACCAACGTCCATGAACTTCTGGGGATTTCACGAAACCATTTTCCCGCTTATTGAAAAATTCTTTGTTGAATTCCTGAAGGAAAAGGGAAAGGAACCTAAAGCAGAATTCTTTATTCCGATCATCGGTAATGAAATGATCAAACAAAATCTGGGCAAAGTGAAAATTCTTGGCGGAGGCGATATCTGGTTTGGCGTTACTTACAAGGAAGATAAGGATGAAGTTTCGGGCAAGATCAAAGAGCTGGTGAGTAAAGGTGAGTACCCGAATAACTTATGGAAAAAATAGCCTCGGGTGTTCGCCTGATTTTGATCTTCTTGCTTGTTACGGGTTTTTCCTGCGGAGTAAAGAAATCTGAAAGTTCCAAATATATCGTTGATGAAGATACTGTGAGTGCTGATACCCTTGTAAATCAGGAGTATGCTAATGCAGCTGAGATTTTTGAATACCGGTCAGAAGTTCTAAAGAATTATCAGGTTTATGCTGTTTATCCCTTCCAGGATGCGCCACAATTTATAGTGGTCAGAAACGATAAGGCCAGGTTATTGATTTTGGATGAAGATCGCGAAGCTGAGGAAGGTCAGGCGTTAAATGACGAAGAATTTGTAGCGATTAAATTTTTAGAAGAGTCAGGAGGAAACGGTATCACAACGTTTGGTCAGATAGAGCTGACTACCCGCGCAGATTTGAATATTACGTTCAATCATTCGCAAACCAAGCGATCACTGTTTATAGGAGAACACTATGCGTACACAAATGGCAACGACTCGGGAGTTTTTGCGCTGGCTCCACAGGGAGATGAATATATCGCAGCGATTGAATCTGGTAAGGGCGATCGTTTTTGTGAATTGGAATCAACGATTCGTATCAAAGGGAACATCGCATATTTTCAGGCTAAATTATTAGCCAAATGCAAGCTGATCTTCTTTTTCACCGATAGAAAAGTTCAGGTTCTTCAGGTTTCTTCCAACTCAGACTGCGCATGCGAAGTAAACGCTTCGTTGAATCAGGAATTCAGCATGCGTTAATTCTGAAACAATAGTACATCCTAAAGGTTGTATGTGTCGCAACAGAGCATAAGGCGCACCATTCAGACCGGGCCATCAGAATGGTTAGAAACAATGTGATGAGAATGCATCAAATTGTAAACTCTCCGGCTTACCGGAGAGTTTGGAAGGTAACTTTAAAATTGTTCAAACTTCGAGAAGAAAAAGCTGCCTTCGATCGCTGCGTTCTCATCACTGTCGGAACCATGAATTGCATTTGCATCAATTGACTTTGCAAACAAATTACGGATTGTGCCCTTCTCTGCTTTTGAAGGATCAGTAGCGCCAATCAACTTACGGAAGTCTTCCACCGCGTTGTCTTTTTCCAAAATCATTGGGATAATGAAGCCGTTCGACATATACGTGGTCAGATCTTTATAAAAAGGTCTTGCCTTGTGTACTTCGTAAAACTGACCTGCACGTTCCTGGCTAAGCTGGGTCTTTTTCATCGCAATAATGCGGAAGCCTGCCTCTTCAATCATTTTAATAATTGCACCTGAATTGCCCGCGCCTACTGCATCGGGCTTTATCATTGTAAAAGTTCTGTTTCCAGCCATTTTTTTTTTAAGATTTTTTCTATTTCGCGGGCAAAAATAGCGTTTCCCGACATAATCCTCTTAAATAATCTACACGCAATCCTGAGAATCCTAAAATCCTTTAATCCAGATCGTTATTTTTGCCCCTTCGTAATCGCGTAAATGCAAAATATCCAACTCTTTAGGGACTTTATGGGTCAAACACGCAACGTTGTGATTGTTACCCATCATAAACCGGATGCCGATGCGCTGGGATCTTCCCTGGGGCTGGCCGGATATTTAAAAAAGAAAGGCCATGTTGTACAGGTAATCACCCCGAGTGATTACCCTGAATTTTTGCACTGGATGCCAGGTAACAACGAAGTTCTGGCTTTTGAAAAAGGTAAGGAAAAACAGGTAACTGAAAAGATTAATCAAGCCGAGATTATCTTCTGCCTTGATTTTTCTGTCCTGAAAAGAATTCAGGACCTCTCTGAAATTGTCCGGAGCGCTTCAGCTAAAAAATTCATGATTGATCATCATCTCGAGCCTGAGAATTTCGCTGAGTTTGTAAAGTGGGATGTCCAATCCGCTTCAACTGCTGAACTCATCTTTAACCTGATTGTTGAACTGGATGATGAGCAGCTCATTGACGCAAACATTGCGGAGTGTTTGTATGCAGGCCTAATGACCGATACCGGTGGCTTCCGACACTCGAATACCCGGCATG
>CAZHQP010000044.1:0-12767 GCA_964534735.1 uncultured Roseivirgaceae bacterium | reverse complement strand
ATGTGTACTGCTCAAGCTTAGGCTCCAGATCCTGAATCTCATTATCAGGAGTCACAGCCGAATAACGTGTAATGAGCTCGTAGTTGCTTTTGAAAAGATAGCTTGCCTGAATGTTCTGTCCGTTTCCTGCATACACATGTTGTTCGGATGAAGGATCCATGGGATCAACTGTTATCGGATCATGCGCATAACGTCTTAAGTATTCTGCAGCAATGGCCCAGCCATTGTGTTTGTATAATAAATCAAACATCGTTGTTTCGATATCACGTGATTCGTACAAATATTTCCCGAGTTGACCGCCAGAGCGTTTTGCATTTTCGTTATTAGAAAATCCACCACCGATTGACAGCTTAGGCTTTGGCTCTCGTGCCAGGTCGCCTTCAAAATAATCTCCGTTGTTGGTAAACTCTCCGAATGGCAAAAGCTCAATTCTTCCTGTGTAGGCAAGTCCATTTACTTCCAGATCCGTTGAGGTGGTGGAGGATGTACCGGCATTATTAAAGTTTCTTCCATCTCCGGAGCTAACCGCTCCGCGGATCACGTAATTAAATCCTTTAATGGCATTTCGATAGTAAAGCTGTACGCCAAAATCTCGATCAATGTTAAACTCAGAGTTTACAATGGACCGATCGGGTAATTGTAAATCACCTGAAGAGTTCACCCGTTGCCGGTTTCCGGGCAGTTTGGTTTGCCCGATACCAAGCGCAAAATGCTTATTGAAATTATAAATAACCATCGCATCACGAATAATATTAGGGAATCCGCTGTCTTCATAGTCAATATCACCCCGTGAAAATGAAAGCTGCAAAACATATGTAAGTTTTGGATTAAATACATAGCCATCCAGCCGTAGCCGAAGTCTTCTTACACGGCCTTCGATATCGCCCGGATCCCAATCCGACACACTTTTTGTTACAATTCCAACCCGATTCTGCATCCGAAACCGGATGTTCATCAGGAACGAGCTGTCCGGTGCCATAATACCAAGGCCTTTACCATATGTAAAGTACGGCACTTGTGAGCCTAATTGGGAAAATGCAGGAATTGAAAAAAGCGTTAGCAGGATTGCAGGGATGGACAATCTTTTCATAGTCAGGTTTTAGAGTAATCAACCCGAAAGTAAGATTCCTGAACTTGACTCCCAAATCCTGACGAGGTCAGTGATTTAAGCAATACAGAAAATTCTGTTGATTAAAATATTGCCCTGAACAGCAGGAACAATGCACCAGCCATAAGCATAACCACCGGGAGTGTAAGAAACCAGGCGATCAGAATATTCCGAACGGTATCGGCTTGCAAATTTTTGATGCCTTTGCTGGCAACCATACTTCCTGCAATACCGGAAGACAAAACGTGCGTTGTACTAACCGGTAATCCTAAGGCAGTTGAAGCGCCAATTGTGCTGGCGGCAACCAGTTCAGCGCTTGCACCTTGTGCATAGGTAAGATGTTCTTTGCCGATTTTTTCACCGATGGTCTTAACAATGCGTTTCCAGCCGATCATCGTACCCACACCTAACGACAAAGCAATCATTAAAATAACCCAGGTGGGAGAGTAGTCTATCAATTTACGCAGCGACTTAACTTCTTTTTCCAGTAATTCTTTTTCGGTTGAGCTGATGCGCAACTCAGGTTTTTTAAGCAGTGATTTAACGTTCCGCTCAATCAGCATAATATCCTTGCGAACTTCAAAACGTTTTTCTTTAGCAATTCCGGAAACTGCAAGCTTGCTGGCCACGCTCTGCTTAAGCTGATCATTAAGTTCAAGGGTTGTCTGTAATTTCTTCTGATCCGGATCGGAAAGCGGGGCGGGATCAACTGATTTCAGAATTTGCTCAATGTTCATCACGGGTCCGGATAATTGAGCAGGTGAGAAATCCGAGTTCAACGCAAAAAAAGCAGGTACGATTCCAATTAAAATTAACATAACCAGGCCCACACCTTTTTGGCCATCATTTGAACCGTGTGAAAAGCTTACAAATGTGCAGGTTGCAATAAGTATACCGCGGATCCACGTTGGAGGTGGAGCATTTTTCTTTGGCTCTTTGAATAAGCTTTCGCCATATGTGGTTTTCCTGGTCAATCGTTTTATAATAAACATCAAAATGATGGTCATGGCGAAACCGAATAATGGAGAAACGAGTAATGATATGCCCGTCTTAGAAGCTTTATCCCAATTCACGGGAGCCTCTGTAACTCCGGGTAATAAAGAATAAGCAATGGCGACACCTAAAATAGAACCTAATAATGTATGAGAACTTGAGCAAGGAATTCCAAAATACCATGTAAGCAAATTCCATGAAATCGCACTGATCAGCAGCGCCATAATCATCGACAAACTATGCGCAAGATTCTGGTCAATTAATGTTTCAACCGGTAGCAGGTCAATGATCCCAATGGCTACGGCAATGCCTCCTAAAAATACGCCCAGAAAGTTGAAGAGTCCTGACCAGATAACGGCAGCCCAGGGTTTCAATGAATTCGTATAAATAACTGTTGCTACTGCATTCGCAGTATCGTGAAAGCCGTTTACAAATTCAAAACCACAGGCAGCAACTAAACAAACAATGAGAAGAATGGAGTACGAAAGTTCCAGATCGAACATATAGACGCTTGAATTGGGTTCGCAATCTAACCGTTACTTTTGGTTGCGTTGTTATCCCAATGTTAACTTTTGTTCTAAGTTACTTTTTATAAATCGCAGCTTTCTGATTATCAAGGTGTTATAATTAACCCTAAAATAAAGTTTATTTAACCAACCGTTGAGCAAATAACCAGGGCAGTAAATCAGGCTCCCGATACGCATTAATCCAGCTGTCGTGGCCCGCTTTTTTGTATTCTGTGTACCGCGGATTGCCGCCTGCATCCTTTAGTGCCCGGATCATGCTGCGTGAGCGGTCCACAGGCACTGAGGTGTCTCTGGCTCCATGAAAATTCCAGATCGGGACATGCTTAAATTTACCTGCCTGAAGGATGTCCCCGCCACCACAAATCGGAACCGCAGCGGCAAAAATATCCGGATACCTGGTTAGCAAATACCAGGTACCATATCCGCCCATCGAAAGACCGGTAATATATATGCGTGAGCTGTCAATAAAAGGAAGCGCTTTCAGGGAATCAATTAGGCTAACAACTGAACTCATTGGTTCTCTGGGTTCCTGATACCAATCCGGATAGGTCCAGTTCTCATTTGCCGGACATTGCGGAACTAAAACAAAGCAGGGATATTTAGCCCGGTTGCTTTCGTTTAAAAAAAGCGGAGCAATGTGCTTTAAGGTCTCTGTATTATCATTTCCCCGCTCACCTGAGCCATGCAGAAAAATTATCAATGGGTAAAGTTCATTGTCTTTTTGCATACCGGGCTTCAGCATTCTGTAAAGGAGCGTGTCGTTGGTAGTTACGTATTGTAGCTTATCGAATTCCGGAGAGTCTTGCGCAATTGCCCGGATGGTAATTGCTGCAAAAGCAATCAGAAATGATATTTTTGTCATAAGATCGTAGTGGGTTATCTAAAGATATTAAAAATCCTGAACTCGTGAGGAATATTCAAGTCAGTCTCTATTTCATATTGAGTCTTATTTTCGGTGCGGCAACGGCACAAGACACTACACGCATTTCGCTTTTGTTCCTGGGCGATGTAATGCAGCACGATTCGCAGATCAAAGCAGCGTATGACCTGACGACAAGACGATACGATTATAAACCCTGTCTTCAATTTGTTAAGCCATATATTGAATCGGCAGACCTTGCTATCGGAAACCTGGAAGTAACACTAGCCGGTACTCCTTACAAAGGCTACCCGCAATTCAGTGCGCCCGATGAGCTTGCGCTGGCGCTGAAAGATGCGGGGATGGATGTGCTGGTTACGGCTAACAATCATTGTCTTGACAGAGGTCGAAAAGGACTTGAGCGTACGATTATGATGCTGGACAGTTTAAAGATCCTCCATACGGGAACGTTCCGTGATACAGTTGATCGTATGAATGATTATCCGATGCTTTTCGGGAAAAATGGATTCAACTTTGCGTTGCTCAACTATACGTATGGTACAAATGGAATTCCAGTAACAAAACCAAACGTTGTCAACCTACTTGATACTGCACTCATCCACAAGGATATTGTAAAAGCAAAGACTTCGTCACCTGATGCGATAATCGTTTTTATGCATTGGGGTCAGGAGTATCAGTCGCTTGCTTCGAAATGGCAGAAAGATGTTGCTGACTTTTGTTTCCGGCTGGGAGTGAAACTTGTGATTGGCGCACATCCACATGTGTTGCAGCCGATGGAATGGCGAAAAGAAACAGATCAACTGGTTGTGTATTCGCTCGGTAATTTTGTAAGCGGGCAGCGCGATCGGTATAAAAATGGTGGCGCGATGCTAAAGATCAATTTGATGAAAGTTGTGAAAGATAGTACCCCGATCACAACTATTGATTCGGCAAATTATATTCTGGAATGGGTTTATCGAACGGCTGATGCCCAAAAAGACTATTACGTAATGCCCGTGCCTTCGTTTGAGCAGGACACAACCGGCTTTATAAAAGATGAAGCTTCAAAACTTGCCTTTAAAACGTTCATCGATGATTCGCGAAAGCTTTTTAAAAAACATAATATTAATCTGGAAGAGGATAAGCGTCAGCCTGTAAAACAGGCGGAAGCAGTAAAACCGGAAGAGCCATGATGAAACAAGTTTTATTTGTGGGAATGGGGGGAGCTGCCGGGAGTATCCTGCGGTATCTGACCAATGTTTTTACGGCAAAATATTATTCAGCATCCTTTCCGCTGGCAACCTTTATTGTAAACATTGGAGGTTGTTTCCTTGCGGGATTGATCTTCGGTTTGATAACACAGGAAACAACAGAAGCTCAATACCTGAAGTTTCTATTGATAACCGGATTCTGCGGAGGCTTTACAACGTTTTCTGCATTTGCGCTGGAAAATGTACGACTGATGAATTCCGGAAGTGCAACTGTTGCCGTGATGTATACAATCGCCAGTATTGTTGCAGGTCTCCTTGCTGTGTGGATCGGACTTGCGATTACCCGCTAAGTCTATCTTCTCTTTTTATTAGATTTTTTTCCCGGACTTGGGCCACCGCCTGCATCAAACAATAAGCTGATTGAAAACTCCAGTCCGGTGAAATCAACTTTTGCATCTTTGTAATCAACTTCCGCTGTAATCGGTGGACCTGTTGCATTACTTCCGGTATACGATCCTTCGAGCGGGAAATCAGCTTGTCCAACCAGGTAGTTTGTCTCAAAGGAGACACCGACTCTGCTTGTAACATAAACTGTTAACTCAGCCCCCGCATGATAGCCAAAACCGGGCTTGCTTTTGAACGTGAGATCTGAATTTACCACTTCAAGATTTTCATGTGTGCGAAGTGCACGATCAAAATTTCCATAGTTGAGCTTGTTACCAAAGCCATAGAAGAAAAAGCCACCACCTTTCAGATCGAGCTCAATTTTTCCGGTTTTTAACATCAATACCAGTTCAACAGGAATAAATGCAGTGAAGTTAGGGCCAATCAGCGGACTTTTACTTTTAAAAGGCAAGTCTTTCAGATTCAATCCGCTCATGCGATAGAGTGATCCGCCAGTTTCAAGGGCAAGAAAATCGGTAAGATTAACACCCACTCCGCGAATCGAAAACGGACTAATGGGTGTGGATAAATACCCGTTCTTCGGAATGAAATAAGAAAACGATAATCCAAATTGTTGTGCATGAGCAATCGAAGCTGTCACCAGTAGAAGAAGCGCAAGACATTTTATTTTTCGGATCATTTTTTGGAGTTATAGTCGGTAAATAGTTTTTGCAGATAAGCTCTGCCGTAATATGTGTCTTCTTCTTTTGTTACGCCTTCTTTATGAAGGTAGAGCTTACCCGGGTTGTCGTATACAATGTAATGTTCAGGATCAAGATAGCCATACCCATCGATGAATTCATACATCGCAAAATTTCTAACGTTATTTCCAAAGATATTCTTGCTGAAAACAAAGTCTGGAGAAGGTTTGTCTAACTGTGCAAGCAACGTATTGGCTAAATCGGTGTGGCCGGCATAGGTATGAATTACAGTATCTTTTTTAATAGCTCCGCCCAGCCATAAAAGCGGAATGTGAAATTTTTCGCGGATGCGCGGATCAAGCTTATCCGGTAAACGATGGCCATGATCGGCTGTGATGATAATAAGTGTGTTGTTCCACCAGGGTTGCTGTTTACAGTAGGCAATGAATTCACCGATACATTTATCGGTATAATAACACGAATTCAAAAACAGCGATGAATCATCTTCACCCGGGATTTGTTTTAACGGGACATCAAAAGGCTCATGACTGCTGAGTGTGAGAATGGTTTTAAAGAAAGGTTGTACGAGCGATGTTGTATCCAGCTCTTTTTTTACCTGATCGAAAAGATATTGATCATGCACGCCCCATTTTGAAGTATTAAGCTCACCGTCAAAATCATCATCGGAAGTGATGTGCCGGAATCCTCCATATGTTAGGAAGGAGCGATAGTTTGCAAAGTTTGCATCTCCACCATATACGAAAGATGTTTTATAGTTTAGTTGTTCAAGCTTGCGACTTAAGTATGTAAGCTTCTGAGTTTTTCCCGGAAACTTGATAATGGATTGCTGAGTCTGTGCAGGGAATGCGCTTAAAATACTTACAAGGCCTTTATCGGTCCGGTCACCGCTTGCATAGAAGTTATCAAACAAAATTCCTTCTTTGCTGAGCTGGTTCAGGTTAGGCGTAATTCCTTTTCTTCCGCCAAGCACTTCAATAACATTAGCCGTAAAGCCTTCTGCAATTATAAGAATGACATTCGGCCGCTTTGTTGTTAAAACAGAAACGGTTGAATCATTTGTGGGATAAAGCTTGTTAAAATATGTTTCAGTAAGCTGTTTGTCAAAGTAATCTTCCGGATACTGAAGATTTACATCACTTTGCATGCTGTTCAGGAAATTCCAAAGCACATTGATGCCCGCATGGTTCGCATAATTGCTGGTCTTGTGAAAATAGACTTGTCCGGCATTCATGGTGGCAACACTAAATCCGCCCCGGATAGGAATAAACAGTAATCCGGTTATGATCAGGATCGGAATAAACGCTTTCTTTTGTGCCGGTTGTAAAGTGTTTACTTTTTTGCCAATAAACCTGAAGTACAAAAAAGTAAATCCGGTAAGAAGAACGACAAGAATTACAAGCAGCACTGCAATCACACCTTTACCTGCGCTTCCGGCAGCCTCTGATCCCATGTAAAACAATGGCGTTGTGTTTAAGCGAAAGCCCCAGTGATGATATAGCTCGAGATCAGTAACCACGGCAACGCATAACGCGAGCAGCATAAATAGATTAAATCCTGTTAAGGAATAGCGTACAAATTTGTTTTGCGTAAAAACGGATAAAACCAGAATTAATCCTGAAATCATCAGGATATACCCGGTCATGCTCGCATCCATCCGTAATCCATAAAGCATGGATTTGGCAATGTCTGTCCACGAAAGCTGCGAAGTAAGCTCGTGATTATAGGTAAGAAAGGAAATCCTCGCGATGGTCATAACCACCATCCAGAAGATTGCTAACCGAAGCAGGATTCCAAGGCGTTGGCGCATATCAGGTTATTGAACCGCACACCTGCGGCTGCTTGGCTTTTGAATTAAATTATCCCTAAAATTAGGTCTAATAATTTACTGAACAATATGAACAAACCTGCCTCCATACTTATCCTGTTTTTTGCTGCACTGTTTTCCTGTGCCGATAAAAAGAATGCCGACCTGCTGATTACCGGTGGTACGATTTATACCATGGACAATACGCAAGCAACTGTTGAAGCAGTCGTGGTAAATGCGGATACGATCGTGTTTGCGGGATCGGAAAAAGATGCGCGCGAATGGGTTGGAGAAAAAACAAAGATCATTGATCTGCAAGGGAAAACAATGGTGCCCGGATTCATTGAAGGTCATGGTCATTTTATGGGAGTTGGATTCAACGAGCTTGACCTCGATCTCTCTACGGCAAAGAACTTCGATGAAATTGTCGAGCAGGTAAGGATTGCCGTTAGCAAAGCAAAACCGGGTGAATGGATCCTCGGCCGGGGGTGGCATCAGGATAAATGGGATACGAAGCCGGGCGACATGGTAAAAGGATTTCCATCGCATACAGCGTTAAGTAAAGTTTCACCGGATAATCCCGTATTTCTGTCGCATGCGAGCGGGCACATGAGTCTCGCGAACGCAAAGGCTATGGAGATAGCGGGTGTTAACGTCCTTTCGCGTGAAAGCCTGAAAAAATTTAGCGAGGAAGGTGGAGAGATCATTCGTGATAAAACTGGTAATCCAACGGGCTTGTTCAATGAAAACGCGGAAGAAATTATTGCTGAGTTTATTCCAGCCAATGATACCGTAAGAGTTACTAAAGCATTTGAGCTGGCCACACGCGCATGTCAGCGAAATGGAATCACCAGCTTTCACGATGCAGGGGTTGGCAGGGCAATTATCGATCTCTATAAAAATCAAAATCGCCAGGGAAGACTGGGTGTGCGAATGTACGTAATGGTTACCGGCTGGAATCGTGATCTCGTTCATGAATGGATGAAACACGGACCGGAGATTGACCCCAAACACTGGTTAACGATTCGCTCGATAAAATTAAATTGTGATGGCGCACTTGGATCACGAGGCGCGTGGCTGCTGGAGCCGTATACCGATCGTCCGGATTTTTCAGGAATGGCAACGCTTTCGATGGATACCGTTTTATCCACTTCGCGTGAAGCGTTAAAGTCGGGCTTCCAGGTTTGCTCACATGCCATTGGCGATCGCGCCAACCGGGAAATTCTTGATCGCTATGAAATGGCGATGAAAGAAAACCCGACCGTAAAAGATTCCCGTTTCCGGATTGAACACGCACAACATTTAAACCCAACGGATATTCCGCGCTTTGCTGAATTAGGTGTCATCCCGGCCATGCAGGCAATACATATGTCGAGCGACCGGCCCTGGGCGATTGACAGGCTGGGAGAGAAGCGGATTAAAGAAGGTGCTTATATGTGGCAATCGTTATTGAAGTCGGGTGCGAAGATTGTTAACGGAACAGATGCTCCTGTTGAACCGGTTAATCCCATCCCAAGCTTTTACGCATCCGTTTCGCGCATGACGCTAAAAGGCGAACCCGAAGGCGGTTATGAGCCCGAACAAAAAATGACCCGTGAACAGGCGTTGCGCTCATACACACTTGACGCTGCCTATGGAGCATTCGAAGAAAAATTCAAAGGCTCAATTGAAAAAGGCAAGCTTGCGGACTTCACTATTTTGTCGAAAGACATCATGACAGTTCCGGAAAAAGAAATCCTGACAACGGAAGTTCTCACAACTATTTTAGGTGGGAAAGTTGTATTTGAAAAGAAATAGCGTTCGGGCAATAGCAATAAAAAAGCCCCGCGTAAGCAGGGCTTTTTTTGGTTTATAGGTTTGGTTGATTAAAACACGATAAACTTCTCCGCTTTTTTGCGAAGCATTTCACGATCTGCCGTAATGGAAGGATCGCTGTAAATATGTTGTGACAGCTCGCCCACCACACCTTTCTTATAGCCCATTTTCTCTGCAATCTGCTCACAGAACGTTATCTCACTTTTAAACACCTGGCCGTCCATCTTCATCATCTGGATCAGGTAGTACAGATGCTCAAACTTTTCATCGGAAGTAAGGGCGCTTATTGTGCCAATCGGCTGGGGGTTTTTAATCATCTCGGCAACCTCTTCCTTGCTGATCCCGTTTGCCTTGGCTACCATGTGGATAAGCTTCGACTCACGCTCTTCGATTTTGCTATCGCTGGCAGCGAGGTTAATCAGGATGTTGAGTTCTGTTTTTTTATTAAATGCCATATGTCGAAATGTTGTGTTTGAATTCGAAATGTTTGAATAAGCGTTGAAATATAGCTAAAATTACGATGTTTTGACAAATGAACAAAAAATTTGGAAGCGCGAAGTACCCCGTGCAACCTTTAATTTATACTACTGTCTTTAGGGTAAATAAATATTCTTTTATGAAAAGGCTTTTAATCATTGCGTTTGTAGCGATCACCGGCTTTGTGTATGCACAGAAGTCTGAAACGCGTAATGTTGATTCGTTCAGCGGAGTGAAGGCTCAGGCAGGTGTGGACGTCTATCTTAAAAAAGGAACAAAAGAATCTGTTAAGGTTGAAGTGGAAGGAAATATAAAGCCTTCCGATGTTAAAACGGAAGTATCGGGGGGGGATACTCAAGATAAGTGTTAGCAATGGTAATTTTAATAATGTGGACATGAAAGTCTATGTCACCTATGTTGAACTTGACAAGCTTATGACAAGCGCAGCTGCGAGCATTTTCTGTGAAAATGTTATTAAGACCTCCAGGCTGACACTGTATGCCTCCAGCTCCGGTGCAATTGAAGTACAGGTGGATGTTGATCAGCTGGAAGCAAATGCAAGCAGCGCGGGAGAGATCGACTTAAAAGGTAAAGCTGATGAAAGCGTTGTTGATGCCTCTACCGCTGGCGAAGTGGATGCATATGAGCTAACCGTCAATACCGTAAAGGCAAAAGCATCTACCGGAGGATCGGCCAAAGTAAATGTCGTAAAAGATATTGAAGCAAGAGCTTCAACCGGTGGGGATGTCAGGTACCGAGGCAATCCTGAACGCAGTAATACATCTTCCTCTACCGGAGGCTCTGTAAAGAAGTCAAACTGATTATTGAACTGTATTGTCCTGAACAGGACAATTTAAAAAGCTGGCAGCCTTCTCTAATGTGGCTGCCAGCTTTTCTTTTTTCCGACTGGTCATAAGATGGATTTTGGTTCCATCCATGAGTTTTAAATAACCATTGTATTCTTCATTTATGAACGTAGCCGAATGATTTGTGCGGGCGGTATACATCCGGGAGCTGTTTTTCGCCTTGTTTATAAAAAGCTTCTCTGCGCCATTGTATTTTTTCCAGCTGCCATTCCTGAGAAAGAAATAGAATGACATGTACTCGCGATACTTATTTTTTGACTTGTCAATTTCAACTCCGGATGCTGCACTTATAATAAATCCTGAAGCAACAATCAGTATCGAGCCCATCACGGTTTTTTCGACTAGGAGTGTTACACCTGCAATCAGAATAAGCACCGCGATAAGCAGAAAATGCCAGGGAAAAAGGCTCCCGCTGCGAATATCAATTCTTGTATTGGTCATAGGTATCGTATCCATACCAAAAATATGAAGTTTTGAAAATCTGGCAGTTGGATTTAAGTCTAAATTTTAGGTCTTCATTTGATAATAACGCCTTCGGTATCCTGTAAACCTGCGCAATTGTTGGGTTATTGGAGTCGTGCCATAATATTCTCAAATTTGTTCTGCAGCATCAGCATATCGGTAGAGTTTTTAAAGTTTACTTACTGTATGATGTTTTATGTTCTTTTTCAGACGATCCGGTTTCACAGAACCGAGGCGCCAACCGGTATCATTTAAATACTGGCAGTTTTCAGTGTCCTTCATCCGGCCTGATAATTTTTAGAAACCATGGTGGGATTATCGTTAGCATTGAAATGGTTGATTTTTAATCCAATTTTTTTTATTTTTTATATATTTTTTTAAAAACAGGGTCATTTTTAACCCTGTCACGTTAAAAAGATATAGATTTGTGCCCGTATTAGTTTATCACTACAACCACTCTTATGGCGCATTTACGATTCCGGGCTCTGGAACAGCTCAGCAACCGACCGAAAATTCACGTTGAATTGCCTTCGGCTAAAGCTTCCGAATTCTTTGGCGAAAACACTTTCGGATTAAGCCAAATGAAAACAACTCTTTCTTCCGATGTTTTTAAGCAGGTTAGCGCAGCCATTAAAAATGGTGCAAAAATTGATAACGTTACTGCCGATGCAGTCGCGGTGGCAGCTAAATCCTGGGCGCTTGCGAAAGGAGCAACGCATTTTACGCATTGGTTTCAGCCTTTAACAGGAGGAACGGCCGAAAAGCACGATGCATTCTTTGACGGTCTTGCCGGTATCGAAAAATTCAAAGGCGGAGAGCTTGTTCAGCAGGAGCCGGATGCCTCTTCTTTTCCGAATGGTGGTATTCGCAGCACGTTTGAAGCTCGCGGATATACAGCCTGGGATCCATCGTCACCGATGTTTATCTATGGTAAAACTTTGTGTATCCCAACCATCTTCGTTTCCTATACGGGTGAGTTGCTGGATTCAAAAGGACCCTTGTTAAAGGCGCTTTTAGCGGTTGACAACGCAGCTGTAAAGGTTTGCCAGCTGTTCGATAAAGACATTCAGAAGGTGATTGCATCCCTCGGATGCGAACAGGAATATTTTGTTGTGGACGAGGCGTTATTCATGGCCCGTCCTGACCTGGTAATGGGCGGCCGGACTGTGTTTGGTCATGCGCCTGCACGCGGCCAGCAGTTAGAAGATCACTATTTCGGGTCGATCCCGTCACGGGTTTATGACTTCATGAAGGAGTTTGAGATTGAAGCATGGAAAGTGGGCATCCCGTTGCGAACCCGTCACAATGAGGTTGCGCCAAGCCAGTTTGAAGTAGCTCCCTTATATGAAGAAGTAAACGTTGCCAACGATCACAACCAGTTGTTGATGGATCTGATGGCCCGCGTGGCAGAAAAGCATCACCTGAAAGTATTGTTCCATGAGAAACCTTTTGCAGGTGTAAACGGAAGCGGAAAGCATAACAACTGGTCATTAATTACCGACACGGGAGTTAACCTGTTTGCACCGTCAAGCAGCGCGC
>CAZHQP010000043.1:0-12843 GCA_964534735.1 uncultured Roseivirgaceae bacterium | reverse complement strand
TTGGTCATCTCGACAAAGTGATGGAAGGTGAATTCCGGCCAGGACATTTCAGTGGCGTTGCGCTGGTTGTATCAAAGCTGTTCAACATTGTAGAACCCGATGTTGCTTACTTTGGTCAGAAAGACTGGCAGCAATTTGCGATCATTCGCCAGCTAACAGATGAGCTGAAGTTTAATCTTACATTAAAAAGCGTTCCTACATTTCGCGAAGCAAGCGGACTTGCCATGTCATCGCGCAATGAACGTTTAACGCGCGCACAACGCCAGAAGGCTGCGATCATTAATCAGGTATTAAAAGAAGCTGCCGAACAATTAAAAAACGGCAAGTCTGTTTCTTACGTTAAAGAAGACGCGAAAGCGAAACTTCTTCAAGATCCGGAAATTCGCCTTGAATATTTTGAAATAGCTGACAGTGAAAACTTAAAGCTGTTAAATTCTGTTAACGAATCGACCAAACCTATTATATGCGTTGCAGTATTTATAGGTGAGGTTCGATTGATCGATAATATGTTTTTGTGATTCTGTTATTTTTGCACACCTTTTTGAAGATATGTTTATAGAAGTTCTAAAATCAAAAATTCACCGCATTAAAATCACGCAGGCTGAATTGCATTATGTGGGGAGCATCACCATTGATGAAGATCTGCTGGATGCGGCTAATATGATTGAAGGTGAAAAAGTAACCGTAGTAAACGTGAGCAATGGTGAACGCCTGGAAACGTATATTATTAAAGGCGAACGCGGAACCGGTGTGGTAACACTCAACGGGCCTGCCGCACGAAAAGCACAAGTAGGTGATATCGTGATTGTGTTTTCATATGCATCAATGGCTTTTGAAGAAGCAAAGAAATTCAAGCCGACCCTTGTATTTCCTTCACCTGATAACAAGCTTACCTAGTGCCTTCCGGACTAAAAACGGCCCTTCAGTATCTGCTCATCTTCGGGCTTACAGCCCTGCTTATCTGGTTTTCACTGAGCGGATTACACGTAAAAGAAGGTGAGAACAAATGGCAATATCTATACAGCACCTGGCAGGCTGCTGATAAAGGCTGGCTGCTGCTGATGGCCGGAATTTTTATGCTCGGTCAGGTTATCCGTGCCGAACGCTGGCGCATGCTGATGGTGCCAACCGGCTATAAAGTTACGTTCTATCACAGCTTTCTTTCACTAATGGTCGGATATCTTGTCAACCTTGTCATTCCGCGCGGAGGCGAAGTGTCGCGTTGCTATAATCTTTATAAGCTTGACGGCAGCCCGGTAGAAACATCGTTCGGTACAGTCGTGATTGAACGGATCATTGATGTGATTTGTCTTGTTATGCTGGTTGCGTTGTCGTTCGCGATTGAATCTGAAAAGCTCTTTGCATTCATCGGCACACTTCCGATTCAGGCTTCAGGCTTGTCAGGCAAGCTGCTTATCGCTGGTCTTGCGATTGGTATGTTGATCGTGGCCGCGATTATTGTTTTCTGGTTCTCAAAGAAGAATCAAAAACTGAATGCATTTTTAAAGCGTACGCTGAATGGATTTAAACAAGGCCTTGCAGCAGTGTTCAGGCTTGAGAAGAAGTTTTTATTTATCGTTTATTCAGCCGTTATCTGGGCATTGTATTTCCTGATGAGCTATTGTGTTGTCATGGCTTTTAAGGAAACGAGTGTACTGGGTATCACCGCAGTGCTGTCGCTGTTTGCAATTGGCGCCATCGCAATGGCCGCACCGTTACCGGGAGGTGCAGGTTCGTATCATACCCTTGTACCGGCAGGATTGGTTTTTTTATATGCTATTCCGCAAAGCGATGCAGTGGCCTTTACTTTTGTATTTCATGCCTGGCAAACACTGATTATGATTGTTGCGGGTGCCATTTCTGTATTCGTTACATCATGGCTGGTGAAAAGAAAAAAGGCTCACGTGTAGCCATTTTTGTCCGAAATTACGTTCAGTAAACAGAGGGTTGACGTTTTGTCAGTTTTTTGAAATTGGATCAAACCTTGCATATTTGATTGAAAATTTAATTACAACGCTATGTACGGTTTTAGTTTAGGACCCTTGTTGATTACAGGCTTTTTTATGCTGGTTGGGTGGATTGTCAGCTCACGGCTAAAAAGTAAGTTTCAGCGATATTCAGAAATTCATTTAACAAAAGATTTAACGGGTGCGGATGTTGCCCGACTCATGCTGGCTGACCACGGCCTAAGCGATGTAAAAGTAATTTCAGTTGAAGGCCAATTGACTGACCATTACAACCCTGCAAACAAAACAGTTAACCTCAGTGAAGCTGTTTACAGCGGTCGTAATGCAGCGGCTACTGCCGTAGCAGCGCACGAATGCGGTCATGCAGTACAGCACGCAAAAGCATATAGCATGCTGGAGCTGAGATCCGCTATGGTGCCGATTCAGAACATCAGTGCAAAAGTGATCAACTTTGTTTTTTTAGCGATGATGTTTGGTGCTTTTGCTTTCAAGGGACTTTTAAATCCTTCGATGGCACTTCTGGTAATCATTGCATGTTACGGTGTATTCGCATTGTTTGCATTGATCACCCTTCCGGTTGAATTTGACGCCAGCAAGCGTGCATTGGCCTGGATTGACCAGCGGGGTATTGTAACCCGCCAGGAACATGGCATGGCAAAAGATGCTTTGAAGTGGGCTGCCATGACGTACGTAGTTGCTGCAATTGGTGCGATTACCATGCTGCTTTACTATGTGATGATCTTCCTGGGAAGAAGAGATTAATCACACATCAAAATCTCTTCACACTCTTAATTATATCGTGCACGTTTTCGTTTGATAGTATACTGTTATGTCTTTGTACCATCAAGATTGATTTGCATTTTATTAAGCTGGATAGTATGATGACAAGGGGTATAAGTTGGGGTATTGTGGCAAGTAAAAAATTTGTTTTGTTTTACTTAACACTAATCCCACTTATTATGAAATTAAAAAGCTATTTAGTACTGCTATCTGTCACATTCTACTTTGCCAGCTGTAGCGATGAAGAAGAGAACATAACAACACGTTTACAGAAAATCGAAAACGCCTACGAGGAAGGTTTTATTAAGATTGAAGGCTCAGCTCAGGGTCCAAAAATTGAAACCAAAGCTCCAAAATGGATGATTGATCTTGCCGAGAAACAGTCTGACCTAGAAGCACAAAATGCTTTACGGGATAGGGCCAAGACAACGGCTGTTGGTGATTACGATTATGCAACAGTCACTAATGAAAGTGGTACTGCAGGCTGTGGACTTCCTGTTATTACGATAGCAATGGATTGCGAAGACAATGATGGCAACACATCTGGTACTGCCGGGGGGCCTTGGGCCATTACACCAAATAAAAACATAAGAATGTTTTTTTGCAGGGTAACTGGTACAACCCTGAACGCTCCCGTGGCAATCTATAGGCATGCTGTACTCAAACTAGGAACTTTAAACCCGCTTGGTGCAACTCCCAAAAAACTGTTGCGCTACTTTGATAATGAGGATGACGGAGGTTCAAATAATAGCTGGACGGGGGAGATGGGCATCAATACTCAGGGAAACAACACTACTCTTACTTTCCTTATATACGCAGCCAGCCCAGGTGGATATGACCCAATTCCTGCTGATCCTCGAGGCAGCCGGTTTTTCATATTGTCAAATGAATCACCTGCCGGTAAACCTAAGTATACATATTATACGGATGATGAGGATGACAGCAATCAGAATTACTGGAGAATCAATGGCGGTCCGAGTTTGACTGGCGATGACTCGGGTGAGAGCTTACTGTCGGGTAATAGTAACACAACGTTTAAAATCCTAGGTAACTAACATAAATCATAATCGTGATCAAGCTTCGGATCATTCCAATTATTCTGCTGTTTACTTTTGTGCAATGTGCAACGCGAGAGAAAGATGCCATTGCTGAAATTGACGGTGAGTCAATTGCAACAGCGGAAGTGGATGGAGCCATTCAAAACCGCTTATATGCAAAACTGTATGATGTGTACAAGATTCGAATGAGCAAATTAGAAGAAGTTTTGAGTCAAAAACTTTTGGAGAAAGAGGCTGTCAACAGGGATATTTCTGTTGACAGCCTTTTAAAAGTTGAAGTATACGGAAAACTTTCAGATACCGCCATGGCGCAAATGATTAGGGAAAATGATCTGACCTTGGGCGTACCAGATCCCAATGCTCCAGGCAAAATAATGGACCTCCAGTCAGAACGTGCCAAAGAACATCTAAAAGGAGTTTTCCTTCGGAAGACCCAGCGAGAGTTTGTTGAAAAATTAAAGATCAAATACAATGCGAAAGTGTTGCTGCATGAACCATTGCCTCCACCTTTCGATCTTAGCGAGGTCAAAACTCACCCGTTAAATGAAATTAGTAGCTCATTGGAGATAATCATCGTTTCTGATTTTGAATGCGAGACATGTAGACAGGAATATCCCACAATCAAGGCAATACTAAAAAAATATAAAAACACTGTTTCTTTTAAATTCGCTCATCTTTCAGACTCAACAAATTTTCCCATGTTGTTTGCAGAGTGCGCATCCAATAGGACTAACTTTTACGGCATTTATAATGCGATGTTTGAAAGCATTCAGGCGAACACTATAAACTATTCAGAAGTTTCCCGAAAACTTAACCTTGATGAAGCTGCGATGCGAGAATGCATGCTCGTCCACGAAAAGGAAATGAATATTGCCATTAGTAAATCTATGAACACTTTAAAGAAAACAGGCATTGTCTATACCCCTACACTATTAATTGATAAAAGAGAATACTTTGGAGCCTTCGATTTTGAAAATATTTCTGAATACATCGATAGAATGATCCAAAGCAAAAAATAGCATAATTCAGCATCAACGCCCGTATAGATTAATCTCCCTGCATAACTTGCAGCTGAGTAAAATCCTCAAGCTTTTAAAGTAACTATTGTATAGTATTGCAGATGTAATAATTTGCCATCTTACAGATACAGTACCACAGCCAATGGATTTATCAAAGCGTGCAACGTTAAAAAATAGACTAATTTCTTTAGAGAATATACCTACCTACACTTGCAGACCCGTCTTACTTTGAGCCATGCTTATTATTTGGATACGTTAATTTTTTATAATTTCGAACTGAATTAATCGTCCCCTAAACTTCCTTCTAAATGAATTTTCTGCTCACCGAAGAACAACTTGCCGTACAACAGGCAGCCCGCGATTTTGCGCAAAGCGAATTATTGCCCGGTGTTATTGAGCGCGACACGCATCAGAAATTCCCGACTGAGCAAATCAGGAAAATGGGCGAGCTCGGCTTCATGGGCATGATGACTGACCCGAAATACAATGGCGGAGGAATGGATACGATCTCCTATGTGTTAGCAATGGAGGAGATTTCCAAGGTAGATGCATCCGCTTCGGTGTGTATGTCCGTGAACAATTCATTGGTATGTTGGGGCCTGGAACGGTTTGGTACGGAAGAGCAGAAAGAAAAATATCTTAAAAAACTTACTACCGGAGAGGCCATTGGTGCATTTTGTTTGTCGGAGCCGGAAGCAGGATCAGATGCAACGAGTCAGCGTACAACAGCCGAAGATAAAGGCGATCATTATTTACTGAACGGAACCAAGAACTGGATCACCAACGGTAACAGTGCTAGTTTTTATATTGTTATCGCCCAAACTGATGTTGCCAAAAAACATAAAGGGATCAACGCATTAATTGTAGAAAAAGGAATGCCTGGTTTTGTGGTTGGCAAGAAGGAAGATAAGATGGGCATCCGCGGATCGGATACCCATTCCCTGATGTTTACCGATGTGAAAGTTCCAAAAGCAAACCGCATTGGTGAGGAAGGTTTCGGTTTTACGTTCGCCATGACTACACTCAATGGCGGCCGGATTGGAATCGCATCACAAGCATTGGGCATCGCTGCGGGCGCGTATGAGCTTGCCTTGAAGTATTCAAAAGAACGTAAAGCATTTAATAAGCAATTGTCGGAGCACCAGGCTATTCAATTTAAGCTGGCAGACATGGCCACAAAAATTGATGCAGCTCGCTTGCTGGTTTGGCAGGCAGCATATTTAAAAGATCAAAAGAAGGATTTTGTAAAAGCTGCAGCACAGGCCAAACTGTTCGCATCACAGATCGCGCAAGAGGTTACAACCGAGGCGGTTCAAATTCATGGTGGTTACGGGTATGTAAAAGAGTATCATGTTGAGCGCCTGATGCGCGATGCGAAGATCACCCAGATCTACGAAGGAACAACGGAAATACAAAAGCTTGTTATTTCAAGAGAGCTGCTACGGCAGTAATCAGCCCACCGTTACAGTGGCGAAGGTTTTCGGATCCAGGTACGTGTTTGCGGCTGTTCTCAGATCAGCAGAGGACAGCGCATCAATTTTATAAATCAATTGCTGATAGTAATCTGACGGAAGCGAGAACAGCATCAGGTTTTTGATCTTGTCAGCATGCGCAAATGGAGTGGTTATTTCCGATTGCAAGCTTCCGATAAAATGATTTCGGGCCGTTTCAAGTTCAGTTGCACTAATCAGCTCATTGCAAAGGTTACTCATCTCATTCCTGATTTCCTGAATAGCCAGCGCAGCATTCTGCTTGTTTACATCCGTGCCAATCATCAGGTAACTGGCATGCTTTAAAGCCGCAACAGATGAATTGATGCCGTATGTCAATCCTTTTTCTTCCCGGATATTTTTCATCAGGCGAGAGCCAAAGTATCCTCCAAATATGTGATTGAGGAGGAGTAGTGCAGCGTAGTCTTTATGTGTCCGACCGATAACATGTCGGCCTAACCGGAGTGAAGCCTGGACGCTATCCTTCTTCTCAACAACCTGATCAGAAATTTTTACGTCAGAAGCAGTAGTCAGCATTCGGTCGGATGATGTTTTTAGCTGCACCGCTCCGAACACACTGATCAGGCTGTGCAAAATCTGATCGGTAATTTTTCCGGAACAAATGATCCGGAAGTTACTGAACTGTGCTTTGTGAAAATCTACTAACCAAGTTTGTTGAATACTGGCGATCTCTGAAAGATCGGCATCGCGGCCATACGGATGGTCATTGCCAAACAGGGTTTTCCTGAATTCACGCGAAGCCAGGTAGCTGGTCTTCTCGAGGTTAATCTTCAGTGTTTGATTGTAAATATCTTTCGCCTGATCAAGCTCGGTTTGTGGAAAAACAGGCACCGTGACAAGCTCACGGGTAAGCTCAAAAACTTCGCTGATGTTTTTGGTTAATCCGTACAGGGATAGGCTCGTGAAATCGTGGCCGGGACTTACTTCAAAATGGACTCCGCGTTGCTCCGTTTCACTGGAAATCTGATAGCTGTTTTTTGAAGGCGTTCCTTTCTGAAGTTGATGTGACGTGAAATACGAAACACCGGGTTGTGGTTCATACCATTTACCCGCATCGAAAATAAATTCAATCCGGGCTACTTCCTGCTCTCCTCCCCGAACAATCGTAACAGGCAGACCATTTTTTAATATGATTGTTTCCGGATGAATTAAATCGAACGCAGTGCTTTTTTGAAAAGCAGGCTGTACGGTCCGGTCAAGCATGTTAATCAGTAACAGTATCTTCTTTAACCTTCGAAGGCATCTGGAGCATGATCCCGAAGCGGATTGTTTCAGCCAATGGATGTTCGCGTTTATTGGTCGGTACCAGGTACGCGATATCAAATCCAAACTTGTTTTTGCGGAATCCAACACCAACCGTCATGTACTTGCGATTGCCTTTCAACTGAGATTCAGAAAAGTATCCAACCCGGCCGGCAAATGTCTTGCTGTACCAGTATTCAATACCTGCGTTGATAATTACTTCTTTCACCTCTTCGGAGAATCCGCCAGAAGCGTCTGTGAAAGAAGAGAACATACCGCTGATTAATGATTTGTCAGGAATTGTACCATCCGCCTGTGGTGAAGGAACCATCAGCTTGTTAAAATCCAGCAGGAAAGTTATTGAATTGAATGGATCGAGATCAATCATATACGCTGCGCCTAACCGAAGATTGGTAGGCAGAGGATTTGTATTGCTGTCATTGGAGTTAGACAACTTCGGTCCAATGTTTGAGATAACAGCACCCAGGGAGAGTGTAGTTGTTTTTGCACCCTTAAGCTCTGTAGAATAGTAGATACCTACATCAGCCGCTACGCTGTTGCCGGGCTTGGCATCAATGATGGAACTGCCGTTATACTGGCCTAAAAGGTTTGAATGAATGAATCGCCCGGTCAAGCCAACGCTGAAATTCTCTGTCAGCAATCTTGAATAGGTGAGGTCAAAGCTGAAGTCGCGTGGATGAAAGGTTCCTTCATCTACATTCTCGTTACTTCGTGCAAAGAAATCTCCCATGTCGAAGTATTTCATGCTGAACGCAACGGTTTGTTCACGCGTAATTTTGTAGTATCCATTCAGGTAAGCGATCCACATGTCGTTTGTGATCTTGCCTAACCAGGGAGTATAGGAGAATGAGCCACCATAAGCGCTTTCTACAAAAGTTAGTTTGGCAGGATTCCAATAAGTTGAGCTGGCATCCGGAGAGCTTGCTACACCGGCATCTCCCAATCCTGCATGGCGCGGATCCGGGCTAATGGTTAGAAAAGGCACTGCCGTTGTGATCGGCCGGAACTTATCATCCGCCCCGATTACCGTTTGCCCCATTACTAAACCTGCGCAGGAAAGAAGGCCACCTAAGATTAAAACGAACTTCATTGTATTATTTCAAGGGTTTAAAGATAGTTAATTCGATAGAATAAGCTTTGTAACCTGCTCATTTTTAGAGCCGTTCGTTAAAGAACGAACCGAGAGCCTGGCAAAGTATAATCCCGCATGTTGATTTTTAGTGAAATTACCGCCCTGCGTAAGCTCAAACATGTCTACCTGATAGGTGCTCGAAGGGATGAATGTTTTATAAGAATACAGAATTTGTCCGGCAGAATTGTAGAGAACCAAGGTTGCTTCGAGGTCATCACCAGAACGATTATGGGTAAATGAAAATTTAGTGGAAGTTTGAAACGGGTTGGGATAATTTCCAAACGATTCAATAATCAGATTCTCGCTTTCGCTTACACTAAACTCAAGTGTAGCCTGTGCAGGATTATTGTAGGTGTCCCATGCCTTTAATGTTACGGTGTGCTTGCCGGGTGAAAGATTTTCAAGCGGGAACTGCAGCGTGCCTTGCGTGTAATCGTTTACATCTGCCGAATAGAAATCGTTGACAACAAACGTTTCATCATCAACGATGGCAGTTAAGCTGTTGCCGATGCCGTAACCGGAAATATTAATTCCGTGCGCATCGCTTAGCCGTGCAACAAGCGTTGTGTTGGGATTAGCAATTCCGCCTTCAGCAAATGTTGTGTCGCCTACAAACAATGAAATGACAGGTGGTGTTGTGTCTTCTTCGGGGTTTGGTTCGCTAAGACCCACATCAAAGCTTTTGGAAAAACCGGAAGCCGAAAGATTTTGTGCTGAGTCGCGTGCATATAAGCTTAGCTTACCCGCTGCTACCTGGTAGGCAATGTTTTTGGGAACAACAAAGCTGAACTCAAAAACCCCGTCTTCAACCAGTGCTTTGCCCTGAAACAAGCGATTATACCATTGAGTGTACGAGTAAGGTGTATTCTCATTGCCAAGTGTTTTAAAAGAAACCTGCTTATCGAATAATACAGCTTCGAGAACCCCATTAAAATCTTCGTCAATTCCGTTCTCATCACTCACATCACCTCTTACCGTTACAGTTGATAGTGACTTAAGCGTAGTAGAGCCTGATGCTGTAGTAATTTCAGTAACATTTATGCTGCGGGAAGGTAATGCAAGCCTTAATAATGGATCGCCCAGCAAGGAGAAGTTACGATTCGATACTCCGCTTATGCTCGAATTCTTTGTTCTCCTGAAAATCTCACCCAGTGTTAATGACTTGTTATCCTCTTGCTGGAAAAAAGCATTATAAAAAGCTTTGTTGAGAATATAATTTGTGCTGGCAGCAACGGGCCTTCCTGTTGTAACCAGTGCAATGGCTCCGGCATTTTTGCGGAGCAGAAGCAGCTCAGCGCCAGATGTTGTTGCCGGATCATCATTTCTTCCAAACTCACAGGTTGCGGTTACAAAAAGCGGTAACCGTTTATTCTCCAGGCGTTCGATTGCAATGTTATCAAAGATCCTTTCCTGCGCCAATAGCAGTTCTCCGCCATGACCTGTATAATTAACAACGAGCGCCCCTTTATTGATAGCCTTTAAAATATTGGCATTAGTTTCAGGTGAGATTTCTCCGCCTGGTCGTGCGATCTGAGGAAACTGATCGAGGTATATTTTAGAGACATCAAATTCTGAATGGTCGTCATCAATTGACTTAGCAAGCTTGTTGGCATCATCCTGATGTAAATTCGTGTCTCCGTCATCGGCAACAAATACCATGTCTTTCTGCCAGATACCTTGTAAAGTCAAATTTGTTTCGTACTGAATGATCTTGTCAACAACATTGGCAGCTTCAGATGCACTCTTAACGGGAATACGCCCTGCTGCAATGTTGAGGGTATGGTCTAAAGCGGGATTCTCGCTCCAGAAACCTTCATTATCATTCAGAAAAGCAAAGAAATCGTCCGATGAATATGTTTCAACCGGATGTAAAGAATTTCTGGACTCATACACCGGCACGTAATTCGTATTATCGACCACCCGATTTTTATAGTCGTACGAGCCTTTACCAAAAAGCAATACGGCTTTTAGTGTTGAAGGTGCTTTATCATAAAGAAATTTAACAAAATCACGAATTGCAGTTACATCCTGCCTGCCGCTTGAAAATTCATTATAAATCTGTCCGACTGCAACAACAGAGGTTGGGGTATTTTGAGAATTCCGGTATTCCGCCAGGCGTTCGGCTTGTGCCTTAAATGCCGGATGGGTTACGATAATCATCTGCGGAGTAGTCATCCCCCGCAGGTTTTGATTGGCAACTGATCCGATTAATTCGGGAGCGGGTACATCAGTCGTAAAAACAACAAATTCCTTTAATGTACTGGTTATAGCAGTAAATGAAGTTTTGCCCGCTGTAAAAGATGAAGTCTGGATAATGGGCTCAGACGGATTGCTGATATCCCACACGCGCGCGGATGCAGAAGAGCCTTCAATCTCAAACCGTGAAGCCGGGTTCTCCAGACTTTTGGTTGACCTGAAAATGGTTTGTTTGCTGCTTAATACGAGTTTCTCTAAGGCCTGTAACAAGCAGAAATTCAAAAATCCAACAGACAGCCCGGATGAAGCTTTTGTAAATACATATTTAATTTCCTGACCGGAGCCTCCGGCATTGATAAAAGCATCAGCACTTAAGGTAATTGTATCATTACGCGTTGCACCTTTTTCATTGTAAGGATAATCAGGGGTATTAGGAATGGGAGAAACATTTTGTACTAATGCTTCCTGAGTATTAATGGAAACCTTAAAAGAAGTTCCTGAAAACGACTTGGCCATTACGCCCGATACAAACTTCAGCGTTGTTCCGGGAATAACATTTTTGATATCAGCATTAACGGTTAAAGTTGTTTGCAAGTCGAAACGCTCACCGAACCACTCCCGACCGGATTCTAATTCAGAATAGCTGTCAACCTCATGATAGGAGAAGTTTTCAAACTCATTTACCACAGGAAGTGTGCCCGCGATAATAGCGTCAGAAGTAATGCGTTTGCCGTTTGTTTCCGCAACGGTGATAAAATAATAGTTCTTATCAGCATACAGGTTTTTCTCATAGGCAATAATTCCTTTACTCTCCTTGAAAGAATACTTATCTGCGCCTTGTGCGTAGAAAAGAATGTAATCATCGGAGTTAAAGACTCCATCAACTTCACCTGATACAAATATTGAATTTTCAACAAGGTCTTGCGGCCGCGCTGCCTGATTTTCCTGTGGAAGCATGCCGCCTTCATTGCCATAGATTTTGATCTTCCGGGGATCGGTTTTGGAAAGATCAAAGCCCATCTTTTTAAAGGTGTTGGCGGAGATCTTATACACCCCGTTTTTCTCAACGGCCACTTTATACCATTTCCCAGATGCAAGCACCGATTGCGCCTGTAACGGGGCATAGCACAGGCTTCCCACTATCACCAGTAGCATAAAAAATGGAAAAAAGTACCTTTCCGGAGCGTTTTTCAAGGATCCAGTGAAATTAGAGAAGCAAAAATAAGTCTATTTTGAAACAGCCCGAACCCCTAACGACAGGGCTATATATAATAGTATGATCATGGGAATGGCTGTAATCTTCAAAACTGCCAGAAGTAATACCGACAGGCCAAGAAAGGTAAACCTGATCTTATTATTCTTCCAGGAGAAGTTTTTGAATTTAAGTGCAAACAGGGGTATGCCTGATACAAGGAGATAAGATGAAATAATAATAACGACTGAAAGGATCCACGGATCAAAAAAAGCAAATGCCAGATTCCCTCCGATCAATGGAAGCGCAGTGATAAATAAAGCATTGGCAGGTGTGGGCAATCCTTTAAAAGAATCGCTTTGCGTTTCATCTATATTGAAGATGGCAAGGCGCAATGCTGAAAAGATGGCAATAGAAAATGCGAGATAAGGCCAATAGGGTGAAATTGGTAAATCGGCCAGCATTTCATACATCACCGCAGCCGGGAGCAAGCCAAAACTTATCATGTCGGCCAGCGAGTCCAGCTCTTTGCCAATGGGTGAGCTGACTTTTAACATACGCGCTGCAAATCCATCGAAGAAATCGAAAACGCACGAGATCCAAACAAAGTAAGCGCCAGAAGTTATGTTGCCGTTCAATACAAACACAACGCCTATGCATCCGCAGAATAAATTGCAGCATGTTAAGAAGTTTGGGATGTGGCGGGTAATCATGATCTATTGCGT
>CAZHQP010000042.1:0-12868 GCA_964534735.1 uncultured Roseivirgaceae bacterium | reverse complement strand
AGGCTCTTCCCGATCTATTCTAACATCCGAACGGCTTGTGCTTAATTGTATGCAGCGGATGAGCGCCATCGCAACGCTTACGAACCGGCTCACAGGGTTGATAGCAGGAACAAAAGCTCGCCTTTTAGATACGCGCAAAACAACACCTAATTTCCGACTGCTTGAAAAATGGGCGGTTGTAATCGGGGGAGGATTGAATCACCGCATCGGGCTATATGATATGATTATGCTCAAGGATAATCATACCGATATGGCAGGGGGGATCGAAAAAGCAATCATCCAAACAAAAGAGTATCTTCGCGCCACGAAAAAAGATCTTGAAATTGAGGTCGAAACGCGTAACCTGGACGAGGTGAAAGAAGTTTTAAAAACGGGCGGGGTGAATGTAATAATGCTGGATAATATGTCTGTTGAAGAAATGAAGGAAGCGGTGAAGCTGATCAACGGCCAATATAAAACTGAAGCCAGCGGAGGAATTACGGAAGAGACGATCCGAAGTGTCGCTGAATCAGGTGTTGATTTTATCTCGGTTGGCGCATTAACGCACTCGGTGAGAAGTCTGGACTTAAGTCTAAAAGCATTTTAAGAACTGAATTGATTGTTGATATTTTATGATTGCTAAAACAAAGAACTACAAGCTCGAAAAGAAAATTTATATAAAGCTCGCGTTACAGGCAGTGCTGAAAAAGCAGGGCTGGATTGCCGCATTGGTTGCAGTATTATTATGCTTAGGCTATGCGATTCCGGGCGCTGATACCATCTGGTGGTTCATTGGTGCGTTTGTTGGACTGGGCCTTTATCTTTTATTCTGGTGGATCCAGTTTTACGGAGTAACGCAGCTTGAGCAAGGTAAAATGTTGTTTGAGAAATTTTCGTATGAGATCAGCAGTCAGCAGATTGTGATGAAAATCAATCCGCGCGAAGGCATGCCGATGAAATGGGATCAGATCAAGAGCGCAGCCGTGGGAAAAGACTTTATTGTGTTGTATATCAATAAGGCGCAACTGATCTATCTGCCATTTAAAATTTTCAATACAGATAATGAGAGAAAATTTGTTGTTAGCGTATTGAAAAATAAAGGTCTGGTAAAATAAGTGTGCAACGACAGAGCAAACCCCTAACATTTGAACAAGCCAGGCAAAAAGCTTTGCGCTACTGCGCTTATCAGGAACGCTCGCACCAGGAAGTAAAAAATAAGCTTTACGAATTTGGTTTGCGCACATCCGATGTGGATGAATTGCTCAGCTATCTGATTACCGAGGGATTTCTGAATGAAGAACGCTACGCCAAACTTTTTGCGGGCGGAAAATTCCGGGTAAAGCATTGGGGCCGGATCAAGATTGTTCATGCACTTGAGCGTAAAGGCCTTTCAAAAAAATGTATCAGCATTGGCTTGAAAGAAATTGATGAGGATGATTATCAGAAAACCCTCGAAAAACTGATTGCCTCCAAGATTGAAGAGTTGGATGGAGAAGACAAATTTATCCTTCGGGATAAAGCTTCGAAATTTGTCATTCAAAAAGGCTTTGAGCCCGAGCTTGTCTGGAAAATGTTAAAGGACTTTAAGCTATAGCTTCCCAAAACAATCCCTATGATTGAGTGTTTTATCATCGCCTTTAGACCGAGTCAAAATCGCAAACTAACCGCTTAAACAGGCTTTTGGCGACTCGGTAAGAAGGGTGATTTTTTCTATGTTGTTTTACTTTATCTTTGAATTGAATCCCTCAATATGAACATTTCCAAGGCGTTTACTAATATTCTCGCCCAGCTTACTGACATGGTAACCCAGCTCTCGGAGCAGGATTTTATTAAGCCGTTGGATACCCTGGGAAACTCAACACTCGGTCAACACCTGCGCCATACGATTGAGTTTTTCATTTGCCTGGAAAAAGGATTTGAAGCGGGAATTATCAACTACGACAAACGTGCGCATGATAAGCTGATTGAAACAGACAAATTCATTGCCCTTTCTGTCTTAAGCAAGATCGGTGAGTTCGTGAGTTCACAGCCTAACGATAAGCCGCTAAAGCTCGAAGCTGCCTATGATTTAGACAAAGAGGAGTTTGTCATGATAGAAACAAACTATTTGCGCGAGTTGGTATATAACATCGAACATGCGGTACATCATATGGCTATTATGAAGATCGGTATCCGGGAGGCCGCACCGTACGTTAAGCTGGCGCACGATTTTGGAATTGCAGCATCTACTATCCGGTACCAGGAAACCGTTGCTGCCCGATAGTATTCGCATGAGCCTCTGGAAGAAATTCCGTCACAGTAATTTTATCATTCGACTTACCAGCTGGGAATACTGGCCCTTTGGCATTGTTCAATTTCCGCTTTTTATCTATTGGCTTTGGCTGTCACTTCGGGCAAGATCGTTGCTTTTCTTTTCAGCATCCAATCCCACAATTGTTTTGGGTGGAATGCTGGGTGAATCTAAATACGATGTGCTGAAGCTTATTCCTGATCAGTACAAACCAAAAACAATTCTTGTTCAGGCTCCCGCAACTAAAGAATATATTTTAAAGCAGCTTGCGGAAAATGGTTTTTCATTCCCGGTGATTTTCAAACCTGATCTGGGCGAACGTGGATTCATGGTGAAAAAAATAACTTCTGAAGCGGAGATCGAATCTTACCTTAAAATCTTAAAGAAGGATTTCCTTATTCAGGAGTTTCTTGACTTGCCAGTTGAGCTTGGTGTTTTTTATACACGTTTGCCGGAGGAAGCTTCAGGTTATGTTAATTCTGTTGTTGTGAAAGATATGCTTACCGTTATCGGTGATGGCAAATCAACATTAGAAGAATTAATTTTTGATAAACCCCGGGCAAAGCTGCAATGGCCAAAGCTCAAGTCTGCCCATGCGGATAAATTGAAGAATATTATCTCTTCCGGAGAAGAGTTTATTCTCAACTCAATTGGAAATCATTCACTCGGAACAACTTTTTTAGATGGTGAATACCTGATCAATGAAAAGCTTTCAGCCACTTTTGATAAGATTAGTAAGCAGATCGATGGGTTTTATTTTGGACGTTATGATCTTCGGTGTTCCTCGATCGAAGACTTGTATGAGGGGAAAATCAAGATCATGGAGTTGAATGGTTGCGGTGCCGAGCCTGCCCATATTTACCAGCCCGGATTTTCACTCTGGAAAGCATTTGGTATTTTGTTTACCCATTGGAGAAACATTTTCCGGATTAGTATGCAAAATCATAAGCGCGGAATCCCTTTCACTTCATGGAAAGAAGGCAAGGCAATCAATAAGAAATTCCAGGAAGCCACTAAGCTCTGATGGAAGCATTGCTGACATTTTTGCTGGCATTTATCTTCAGCTTTTTGGGTTCCGTCCCACCCGGAACGTTAAATCTTACGATGCTTCGGCTCGGTCTTGAAAAAAAGATGGATGTAGCGTGGCGATTTGCAATTGCCGCGGCTTTGATTGAATATCCTTACGCGTGGCTGGCATTGCTGTTTGAAGACTGGATTACCTCTTCGCCTGAAGTGGTAAATCATTTTAAACTAATCAGCGCAGTTGTTATGCTTGCGCTGGGGATTATTACACTTCGATCTGCGATGAAACCTGCAACAACCACAGCAGAACCAGTTCGGGAAAGCGGTTTTAGAAAAGGACTGATCTTAAGCATACTCAATCCGCTTGCATTGCCATTTTGGATTGGCATAACTGCATATTTAAAAATGCAGGGCTGGATCACACTGTCAACAACGGCTCAAATTCATAGTTATCTGTTGGGCATATCTCTTGGAGCGTTAACCCTTCTGATCGCAGTGGCCTATCTTTCGAAAAGAGCAGCACAGGCTTTCTCGCCAACCGCAAAGATTAAATTTATTCCCGGAGTTGTATTGCTCATCCTGGGAGTCTATGCCTTAGTTGACTATCTGCTTTCCTTTGCTTGATCAAAATTTGTAGCTTACTGCAAACTAGCCATTGTGAAATACCTCCACCTCATCTCCGGTCCCCGTAACATTTCAACTGCATTGATGTATTCATTCGCACAACGCAGCGATACGCAGGTTGTGGATGAGCCGTTTTATGCGTTGTATTTCTCAAAAACAGATGTTGATCACCCTGGCAAGGCTGAAGTGCTGAATACCCAATCTTCCAGTGAAGAAAAAGTGAAAGGTGAAATTTTCAAAAAGCATTCAAAGCCGGTTTACTTTATCAAGAACATGGCACATCACATCGAGGTGATGGAGGATAAGAGCTTTCTTTCAAAATGCATCAATATTTTCTTGATCCGTAATCCCAGGCAGATTATTGCCAGCTATGCACAGGTTATTGAAAAGCCTGTGATGCGCGATATCGGGATTGAGTATGAATGGGAGCTTTTCAAAAAGCTGGATGATCCAAAAAGCATTGTTCTGGATTCGGGACTGTTACTTCAAAATCCCGAATCCGTTCTGAAACAGGTTTGCGATCGCGCTGGAATTCCATTCGAAAAACAAATGCTTACCTGGACAGCCGGACCGAAGTCATATGATGGAGTTTGGGCTCCGCACTGGTATGCGAATGTTCATAAGTCTACCGGGTTTGAAAAACAACCAACCAGCGAACGTGCTCTTCCCGAACATTTAAAGCCGCTGGCCGATCAGGCTGATGAATACTATCAATTGCTTTTACAGCACGCTATAAAACCATAATCCATGCTTCAAAAGTATAATCCAAAGAACGAGAACATTATTGTGCATGTTGGTGGGAAACTGCTGCCCCGCAGCGAAGCGAAAGTTTCCGTTTTCGACAGCTCCGTTCAGGGCGGAGATGCAGTATGGGAAGGCTTGCGTGTTTATAATGGCGGAATTTTTTGTCTGGATAAACACCTGGACAGATTGCAAGCCTCGGCACATGCATTGGCATTCGCAGATGTTCCTTCGAAGGATGATGTTAAGAAGGCCATTTTTGAAACGCTGAAAGCGAATGGCATGAAAGATGAAACACACATCCGGTTAACGCTTACACGCGGAGAAAAAATTACGTCCGCTATGGATCCACGGGTGAATACAAAGGGGCCAACACTGATTGTCCTTGCAGAATGGAAGCCATTAGTGTACGATAATGCTACGGGCATTCGCGTGATCACATCTTCGATGCGCAGAAACAATCCGCAGTTTCTGGACTCAAAAATTCATCACAACAATTTGTTGAATAATATTCTCGCAAAGATCCAGGCCAATGTGGCTGGAATGGATGCCGGACTTATGCTTGACATGAATGGATTTGTTGCCGAGTTGAACGACATCAATCTCTTTATGGTTAAAAATAATGTTGTGTATACCCCGTTTGCAGACGCATGTTTGCATGGAATAACCCGGGGATTGGTGATCGAGCTTTGTAGAAGCAATAATATTTCAATTGAAGAAAGAAACTTATCCCTAACGGAATTCTATACAGCCGATGAGGTGTTTGGAAGCGGAACGATGGGCGAGCTGACACCGGTTGTAGAAATTGATGGCCGCAAAATCATCAACCGCTCCGGTAAATCAGTACTGAACGATTTGCGTGAAAAATTTAAAGCATTGATTCCGAAATATTCAGAGAAGCTTCCATTCTAAAAGGTAAGCACAGATCTTTTATCGGTGACGGAAAGCGTACCCTTTGCACCTTGTATCCAGGCAAGGTTAGGATTCTCATGACCTGTAGGGAAATCAAACGCTATCGGATAGCTATATTCTTGCGTATGAATGAGTATGATTTGCTGCACACTTTCGCCAAACGGAAGCTCACTTTCTTTCATGTCGGTCATGTGACCAACTACAAGCCCTGCAAGATTTTTAAGCTTATCTGCACGCTTTAACTGGACCAGCATTCTGTCAAGACGATATATATATTCATCAATCTCTTCGATAATTAAAATTCGATTATCAGTCTGAATTTCTGAGGATGTACCTAATGAATCTACGAGTAAAGAAAGATTGCCACCAACGAGCTCACCCAGGCAATTACCTGATTTATTATAGTAAGATGCTTCTCCGGTGATTGGACCAATTTCTCCAAAAAGTAAATTTTTCAGACTTTCAACTGAACTTGCAGAATCTTTCTTTGGAAACATTACGGGCATGGTTGAATGGATGCTCTGAACGTTCCATGATTGGAGTTTCAAGTGCAGTGCTGTAATATCACTGAATCCGCAAACCCATTTCGGATTTTTTAAAAAACTTGTGAAGTCAAGCTTATCTAAAATTCGCGTTGTTCCATATCCGCCCCGTGCACAGATTATGGCTTTAACGGATGCATCATCTAACGCGTATTGCAGATCACTTAATCGCTCCGTATCGGTACCTGAGAGATAAGAATGGCTTGTATTTAATAAATTTCTTCCTGATAAAACATTTAACCCCCACGATTCCAGCATTGAAACTGAAAAGCGGACTGTTTCTGCATCAATCTTTCTACCGGGAGCAACAATGCTCACTGTATCACCGGGCTTCAGAAAAGGAGGTTGAACCATAATTCTAAGTAAACAAAAAACCCCGTCTTTAGGGACGGGGCTCTTATAAGATTTTAAAGTGTATCTTATTTAGGATTTGTTGTTGCGGCCGGAGTAGCGGCCGGAGGAGGAGTGATCCCCATTTTCTTTAACACCATGTCTGACACATCAAGTTTTTCATCAACGTAAAGGATAACTTCCAGCCCGCTGATCTGGCTTGTCAGGATCATTGAGAAACCGTTTTCTTTAGCAACAGCTTCAATTGTTTTGCCGACTTTTTCCTGTACCGGGGCTAGCAACGTTTGGTTTCTCTTCTGCATCTCAGCTTGTGAATCCTGCTCAAGCTTTTGAATGTTATCACGCATCTGGTTAAGCTCACGTTCAGAGTTCTGTCTTACAGCTTCAGGAGCGGTAGCGCCAAATTTCTGATATTCTTCTACCTTTTTCTGAAATGCAGCAACTTGTGCATCGTATTGTTTTTTAAGCTGGACGCGAAGATCTTCAAGCGTTTTTTCAATGGTTTTTGCTTCCGGCATCTGGGAGAATATGTACTCAACATCGGCATAGCCTACTTTTACAGGCGCTGGTGTTTGTGCCATTGAAACAGTTGCTATCAATGCAAATGCGAATACGAAAACTAGTTTTTTCATCACGTTTAAATTTATACTCATTAATTTTTTACAACATCATTCGGGTCTCCCAACCCAAGCTCGTCTAACACAAAGTCCGTGTAATCATACCGCGGATCGGTGTAGATCATTACGAGCTCACCTGATTTGTCGAACACAATCGCCAGGCTGTTTTTCTTGGCAATTTTATCAACTGCATCCCAGATTTTATCCTGTATGGGTTTGATCAATTCCTGCTTTTTAAGGAACAATAGTCCTTCAAATCCGAATACTTTTTTTTGATATTCCTTCAGATCTGCTTCTTTCTTTTTGATGCCCTCCACCCGTTCTTTTTTCATGGCATCAGTTAATAAAACCTGTTCAGCCTGCAGCGTACTGTATTGCGCCTCAATACCTTTCGCCATCTCCTGAATTTCCTTTTCCCACAGTCCGGAAAGGCGGTTTACTTCCTCCTGCGCCTTTTTGTATTCGGGCATCTTATTCAGGATAAAATCTGTGTCGATGTATCCGAACCTCTGAGCGTTTACAAAATTTAGGCCGAAAATGACAAAAAATATTGTAATAAGGTAAAACCGCATATTTTATCTGATTTGCTGACCAATCGTAAAATGGAATTGCGGGCCACTTTTCGGATTGCCGCTTCCCAACGGGAATGGATCAAAACCGTAAGCCCAGTTAATTCCAATCAAACCAAACGCAGGCATGAAAATTCTGGCTCCAACCCCGGCTGATTTATACATCTCAAACGGATTAAAGTCTTCATAATTATACCAATTGTTTCCGGCCTCTGTAAATACAAAACCGTAAATCGTTGCAGCCTGGCTGCTGGTAATCGGATACCGCAATTCCAGGCCAAATTTATCGTACACGATACCTCCGCGAACGGTACCATTCAGGTTATCGTAAGGCGGTGTGATCTGGTTATTCTGGTATCCGCGTAAGCCGATAACCTCCTGCCCAAGCACGAAGGAACCAACACCACCGGCCAGACCGTCACCTCCCAAATAGAATCTTTCAAACGGTCCGATGCCAAGCGACTTGGAATACGATCCGATAAATCCGAAGTGTGCCTTTGCTTCCAGCACAAGCTTGTGCGGAGCTTTGCGATCGAGTGGAATGTAAAACTTGGAGTCAAACATCCATTTATGATACTCAACAAATTTATTTTTCTCAGCTGTAGTCGCTTCAGAATAATCCAGGTTTCTCCATGACGAATACGGAGGTGTTAAGTCAACGCTTAATGAAATGGTTGAACCGCTTTTCGGATACATCGGGTCATCAATGCTGTTACGGGCAATGGTTGTGTTAAGCTTAAAACCATACGATGAACAATCTGAACATCCCAAACCATACGTGTTCGGGTTAACATTCTTCACAGTATATACGGTGTATGAAAGGGTATTCATCAATGTAAAGAAATCATCCGGCCATCTGAGCACACGGCCGAAACCAACCGAGATATTATCAACCTTAAGGGATGAGTTAAGGTCGGTAAGCGTTCCGCTGCTTGAATAACGTGAGATCGATTTATTTGCACTTACAGTTAATGACTGTGGCTTTCTTCCGCCCAGCCAGGGTTCAGTAAATGAAATACCATAGTTCTGAAAGCTTCTTCCATTGGCTGTAACTTTCAAAGACAAACGCTGACCATCCCCTACCGGCAACGGTCTCCAGTCTTTTATTTTTGGAACATTACGAAGTGAGAAGTTATTGAATGTAAGCCCAAGCGTACCTACGAATCCAAAATATCCGCCCCAACCACCAGACAACTCAATCTGATCATTTGATTGTTCTTCTACCTGCCACTCAATATCGGCTGTAGCGTTGGCTACGTTAGGAACAATGTTGGGGTGAATGTTTTGGGCATTGAAGTAACCTAATTGGCCAAGACGTTGCTGGGTGTAAATAATATCTGATCGTCTGAATTTCTGACCCGGAAGTGTACGCAACTCGCGCCTGATTACGTGATCATTTGTGCGGTCGTTTCCGGTAATGGTAATTTCATTCAGCGTTGCCTGTGCGCCTTCACGAATCCGCATTTCAATGTCAATTGAATCGCCCTCAACGGCAACTTCAATCGGGTTTACCTGGAAGAACAAATAACCATCATCCATGTAAAGGCCGCTGATATCCGGTCCTTTCGGGTTAAACGTCAGCTTGTTGTCGATCTGCTCACGGTTGTAAACATCGCCCTTTTTAACACCCAGAATTCCATTCAGGGTCTTATCGGTATGGATATAGTTACCCGTCCACGTGATGTTGCGGAAGTAGTATTTAGGTCCTTCGTGTATGGTGAGATCAATGTTGATGCTGCGGTTGTCGAAGTTATAGATCGTATCTGCCTCAATGTCTGCATCACGGTATCCTTTTGAATTATAGTACGAAATGATCTTTTTCTTGTCGTCCTCATAATCAGCCTGAATAAACTTCGAGCCTTTAAATACATTAGGCTTTACGTTGTCGCTGAGAAATTCCTTAACCTCACTCCAGCTTACCGGATGATTGGAGCCAAAAAATTCTTTCGGCTTGAAATGCAACAGCTCGCTGATGATGGCTCGGTGAAGTGTGATGCGCGCATATTCGTGCGTGCCCTTCATCTTGCCTTTAATCTTGCCATCTGAAATATTTTCGTTTCCGATAATGGAAATTTTATGAATCTTGACTTTTGATTTGGGATTAACAGCAATTTTCAGACGGATGCCATCGGTTGAGATCGTATCGCGCTCCTGCGTGATTTTAACTTCTGTGTTGAGATAACCCTTCTTTACAAAAAACTTTTTAACTGCGAGTTCGGTATTTCGCAGCATGGCATCGTTCACGATCTTTCCGCGAATAAGTGTGAGATCTTCTTTCAGGGAAGTTTCCTGGCCTTTACGAATACCGGTGAAATAGAAATTTGTTAAGCGTGGGCGTTCAGCCAGCTTGATTACAAGCCAGACATTCTCACCTTCAATTTTCTGAACACTGATCGTAGCATCACCAATCAAACCATGCTTCCATAATTTGCGAATGGCTGCTGTGATGGCATCTCCCGGGATTTTGATCTTGTCACCCACTTTTAAACCGGTGAGTGCAATCATTGAGTTTTTATCGAGAACGTTAAGACCGGTAACTTCTATCCCTGCAATGATGTATTCGCCCGGGTTGGCGTAGTTCAGGTTACTGTCTGCACTTGCATTGGCAGCACGCTCACGGTTCCTCCTGTTGATCTGCCCAAACGTATTGAAGGCAGCAAAAAGTAGCAGGGTAATCAGGACTAGGTTTCTCATCAATTAACCGGATTCAATTGTTCACTCGTTTTGCCAAACCTGCGCTCGCGCTGCTGATACGACCAGATTGCCTCATACAGATGCTCTTTGCGAAAGTCAGGCCACAAGGTTGGTGTTATGTATAATTCTGAATACGCGATCTGCCAAAGCAAAAAATTGCTCACCCGCATTTCTCCGCTTGTGCGGATCAGCAATTCCGGATCAGGAATGCCTGCAGTTTGCAAATGCTGACTGATCATTTCTTCGTTTATCTGTGCTTCTGTTAGTACTCCTGATTTTACCTTCTCCGCGATAGCTTTCATGGCGCGGGCTAATTCCCAACGGCCGCTATAGCTCAGTGCCAGGATCAGGGTCAGGCCACTGTTGTTCTTTGTTGTGTTTACAGCCCACTCCAGATTTTTCTGGCAATCCTCCGGGAGATTAGATGTATCACCGATGGTAATTAGTTTTACCTGGTTCTCCATCAGTGTTTTTATTTCCTGTTTCAGGGTGTTTACGAGCAGCTCCATCAATCCTTCTACTTCTTCTTTCGGGCGGCTCCAATTCTCGGTAGAAAAGGCATAGAGCGTTAAATATTTAATGCCGATCTCACCACAGCCTTCTGTTACATCACGCACAGCCTGAACGGCATTGCGGTGCCCGAAAATCCGCATGGCGCCTTTCTTTTTTGCCCATCTTCCGTTGCCATCCATGATAACAGCAACATGACGGGGCAGATTATTGAAGTCGATATGTTCTTTAAATGAAGCCAAGGGCGGCAAAAATAGCTTATTTTCAGTAAAAGCAGTTGATCTTAAGTGCCTTATTTATAAGGATTTGTGGGGCACGGGATATCATAAAAAGTACGCGTAAGCGTAATACCCAAAAAGTAGTAATTATCGTTGTCGTTCGGGTTACCGTACCGGTAGTTTTTCTGGGTTTGATCTTTGAAATCCGAGACGTTATCGAGGTAGTCGAAAAAAGTCTTGCGAACTCCAAATTCAATGGCTACGTACCATCGCGGATTGACGATGTATTTGAATCCTCCCCCAAACGGGATGGCCATCTGAACATTGCTGTATTCTTCCGGTTTTGCATCGTTTCCCGAAAAGCCAAAAAGCGCAAGACCGCCAAAGAGATAGGGAGTAAAGCGCATCGGGTACCGGCCATCTTTCCAATTGAGAAAATGATATTCAATACCCATTGAGCCCTCCAGCAGGAAAATACCAAAGGAAGCGTCACGCTTAGCGCCAAAGGCATCGATTGGTTTTTCGGATGCCGCCAGCTTTCCACCTGTTATGCTGGCGCGAAAACTTACAATTTTATTGATGTTTGAGCGGTAAAGAACTGTGGCAGCAGGCCGCGAATATTTGAAGTTGTAATTTCTTACGAGATCGCCCGAATAGGTTAATGTACCAATGCCAAATCCAAGCTCTGACCGTTGCGCAACTACCGTTGAGGCGATGCAAAAAAATGCCGCACCGATCAGAAAACGTTTAAGCATTATCTGAATTTGGCCCGGTGATAGTTTCTGTTAATAATGTAGGTAACGCGAACGGTTGTAACCATGTACAAGTCTTTCTGACTGGTACCGCGAATATTTTTTGATTTTTGTTCATCGTCATTAACATGTCCATAACCCGCAACTGTTGTAAAACCAAGATCACCCTGGTATCCGGTATAACGATTAGCAATTTTCGCATCCACCAGATCACTTGCTCCCGGCTGAACTTCATTTGAGCGGTACGACATAGCTCTAGCTAAATCTCCGTCCAGCGTACGCAGATCGACATAAGAACCGCTTACATCATCCAGGTAATCTGTGAATGTGTACCGGAACCCGAATTCACCGGCAATATCAATCAGCTCCGTAAGCTTAAAACGAGCGCCTATCCCAAATGGTATAGCAGCCTGAACTAATTTGTAATCTTTTCCTTCAGTTTTAAGTGGCTTCAGATCAACCCATTCTCCTGCATTCGGAAAAGCGTTCCCGTTAAGATCCGTCTGAGGCACTTGTGCCTGCGGATTATGATGGAAGACAGCAACCCCGGCATATACATACGGTGTCCATTTTACGCGGCTGATGTAGGTTGCCTGGTTCTCAAAAAGATCAACTTGTGCGACAACAGAAATTTCCTGGATTCTGTTTCTAAACGATAAATTTCTAACGTATCTGAAATAGGCTTCCTTATCGTTCGGATCAGCAGATTCCTTATCAGAACCTTTAATTCCACCGAACATAAAACTGGCTACAAGCTGGTAACGCGGACCAAAGCGATGAACGAAAGAACCTCCAACGGCAGGTCTTGTGAATGATAAATCAGTACTTAATTTTTTTGCAGACGGTGAAAGATCTCCGTAGTAATTGAACGCATTTAATGAGATGCCGACAGCATTATAAACGTTCCGTTTGAAGCTGTTTTTATTGCCGCGGAAATTGGAAATGTTCCTGTTGCTTTTCTTGATATTTCTCCGATTGATCTGACTGTAAGCGTCTTGCACTCCGGCAATTAAAAATGCCACAACCAATACCAGGAACCCTGCTTT
>CAZHQP010000041.1:0-13045 GCA_964534735.1 uncultured Roseivirgaceae bacterium | reverse complement strand
CGGCCAAATCATTTTCCTTGACAATACTAATTGTTCCGGCAAAGCGCTTCACGGCTTGCTGATTCCGGTCGGCAAAGTCAGCAGTAGCAAACAGTTCTTGTACCTGAAAAGTTGAGCTGAGCAGCTCTAAAACACTTTTTTCTCCCTGAACCGTAAAACATTGTTCCTGTTTTCGGTATTTCTTTAATTGCAGGGATTTGATGAATTTAATCCGGGCTTTGGAAAGCATTTTTTGACCTTTGATACCTTCGAAAAATAGATATTATTTCGTTCTTTTCTCATTTATACTCCTGATCCAGGGCTGTACCGGAACCCGGTACCTGAAAGAAAATGAGAAGCTTCTTTACCGGCAAAGGGTGAAAGGACAGTCCAAAGATATCAGCGAAAACACGTTGAAAGATCTTTACGCGCAGAAGGAGAATCCTAAAGCGTTTGGCCGCATACCACTTACTCCGCGATGGGTCCATTACTGGGGGAAAAAGAATTTCAAGCCTGATTATTATGAAAAGAAGATCGCTAAAATTGAGAAGAAGTATAATGCCAAAATAGCGAAAGCAAAGTCTGATAATAAGGTGAACAACCTGATGTTTACCAAACAAAGCAAGATTGATAAGTACAATAGCCGCATCCAAAACGGAAACCTTCGCATGCAATGGGTAGATCCGATAACGGTTTATGATTCTGCAGCGACAGAGTTAACGGTTGTCAAGTTCCGTGATTATTTATTCTCCAATGGTTACTTCAACAACAAAGTGGATGTTAAGAAAACAGTCAGGAATAAAAACAAGGTCTACATTGATTACACAATTAATGCGGGCCGGGCATACCGGATTGATACCGTTTTTTACCGTGTAACGGATACTGCGATTTATAATCTCCTCACGGAAAATAAATCAGCAACATTCCTCGTCAGAGGCCAGCGTTACCGTCAGGATAACTTTACAAAAGAACGTGAGCGTATCGATCTCCTGCTGAAAGACAATGGTTATTACGATTTTAGCAGACAGTACATCGAGTATGAGACCGATACAACCTATCGCCCAAACAGGCGAATCGGTATCCAGGTAATTATAAATGACCCTGCAAAACGCGGGTATCATAAAAAGTTTTTTGTGGATGAAGTTAACTTTACAACCGATGCCGGAGTTACACCACCCGCGTCTGCCCCTGCCCGATCAAAAAGAACATTACGCGGTGTCACATTCCAGTATTTCGAAAAAAAGTACAGTCACAAAGTTTTAGGTCAGCGTGTGTTTATTGCCCCCGGGCAGTTTTATAGCAGAAAAAGAACGTTCGACACACAACGGCAGCTCGCTAACCTGAACAACTTTAAATTTGTTAACGTCAACTACGATACAGCGGGCGGAAAATTTATCGCCAACATCTTCACCAGCCCACTGGATCGATACCAATGGTCGAACGAAGTCGGGATGAGTGTTACGCAGGGCTTTCCCGGTCCCTTCTATAGTCTTAATTTCTTAAAACGAAACATCTTTAAGGGCCTTGAGAACTTTGAAATGAATGGCCGGATCGGCTACGAAGGTGTAGCTTCTGCCACGAGTAATTTAAGCGTGTACCGCAGTATTGAAGCGGGTATAAATGCATCGATTACGTTTCCACAGTTTTTGTTCCCGCTAAGCGATGCAAAAAGATATGCCCTCGGTCGGGTTAACCCCCGCACGCGGATTTTGACGGGTTACACCTACACCAATCGTCCGGAATATGAACGGAGGGCTACTTCAGCAAACCTTACCTATAGCTGGGATAATCAACGTATAAGACGCTACGACTTTACGGTTGTCAACCTGAGTGTGATCCGGTCCCAAACCAGTGATGCATTCCGGGATTTTTTGAATGATCAGTATGCACAATACGGCAATACCCTGATCTATTCTTTTAACTCATCGTTTGTCAGCAGCATGATTTTCGCGATGACGTGGAACTTCAACAATTATGGAAGTCCGGGCACAACCTCTGCGTTCTTCCGGTGGGCTGTGGAAAGTGGTGGAACGATCCAGAACCTGATCGACATCTCGGCAGAAGGGCTTCAGAAATTCAAATATCTCCGCGCAAATGCAGATTTCCGGAGAGTTAAAGTGCTCAATAAAAATACCATGTTTGCCTACCGTTTTAATGCGGGCGTGGCGTACGCCTATGGCGACACAACCAACGCACTTCCGTATGAGAAGTATTTCTTTGCCGGTGGTAGTAACAGTATTCGGGCATGGAGACCAAGACGCCTCGGACAGGGTTCGTTTAAGCCGGACGTAAGCACAGACGTATCACAGGATGGTTTATATAATTATCAGTTTGAAAAGCCGGGTGATATTCTTTTTGAAACCAGTGTAGAGCTTCGGAAAAAGATCTTTGGTTTTGTTGAAGGTGCTGTGTTTATTGATGCCGGTAACGTTTGGACATTTAAACCATTATCGGATAACAATGAAGACAAAGGTAATTCCGAGTTCAAGCTTAATCAGTTTTACAAGGAAATTGGGGTGGGCACAGGTTTTGGATTACGCTTCAACTTCTCCTTCCTGATCCTGCGATTCGATGTAGGTATTAAAGCGTACGATCCTGCGCGGGATGAAGGTGACAAATTTGTGCTGAATAAGCTGAGGTTCTTCAGGCCGTATACTCTTCACAATGAACCTGTGATCTATAACATCGGGATTGGATATCCGTTTTAATAGCTCAGCAGCTTTTCAAGCTCTGCAAGAACTTTATCACTGTTAGGAAGCATCATTTTTTCCAGCTCAACATTCAATGGAACTGCCGGAAGGTTAACCGCTCCTACTGTCCAGACAGGTGCATCCAACGAAGAAAAACATTCTTTTGAAATGCGACCTGCAAGCGATTCTGCAAATGAATTATGGATTGGTTCTTCCGTAAGAACCATTGCTCTTCCATGAGTTTTAACAGATTCAGCAACGGCATTCCAATCGAGTGGATTTAACGTTCTCAAATCCATGATTTCAATCCTGCCTGCAAGCTTTTTAGAAGCTTCCTTTGCCCAGTACACTCCCATACCGTAAGTGATGATCACGGCACTCTCACCTGTTTCAATGTGCTTTGCATCAGGTTTCTGAACGATGTTTGCTTTGCCTAACGGAATGATATAATCTTCATCCGGTTCAACCGTTTTTGCATCGCCCGTTCCCGGAACTTTCGACCAGTACAAGCCTTTGTGTTCGAGTAATACCACCGGATTCGGATCGTAGAAAGATGCCTTCAGCAACCCTTTCATATCCGAAGCATTGGATGGATAAACTATTTTAATTCCGCTGATTGTAAGCAACGCAGACTCTACACTTCCGGAGTGATATGGCCCGCCACCACCGTACGCCCCGATTGGAACACGAATGAGTGACTGTATTGGGAACTGACCATTGGATAAATAACAGCTTTTTGAAAGCTCTTCAACCAGTTGATTCATACCTGGCCAGATGTAATCCGCAAACTGAATCTCAACAATTGGCTTTGCACCCACCGCTGACATCCCGGCTGTTGACCCAACAATATATGCCTCCTGGATAGGTGTGTTGAATACCCGATCATCGCCATACTTCTGAGCAAGCGTAGCGGCTTCCCGAAAAACTCCACCTAATCTCCTGCCCACATCCTGACCGTAGAACAAAGCTTCAGGATGCTTCTTTAAAATCTCATCAACTGCATGAAGTGCGGCATCTACCATAACTACTTTCTCCGCATCTTTTGGAGATCGATTGCCTTTTTCTTCTGTTATTGGAGTAGGTGCAAATTCGTGCGTATCAAAATCAGCAGGTTCAGGGTCGGATGAGCTTAACGATTTTTTATACTCAGTCTCAACAAACTCAGCAGCTTTCTTTTTAATGACTGAGAGGGTTTTATCCTCTATTTTAGTATCGCGCAAATACTTTTCAAGCTTAACCAATGGATCATCCTGCTGATGCAAGTCCAGGTTATCACCCCGATACCATTCTTTTCTCACACCGGACGTATGGTGACCAAGCAACGGACATTTTGCATGAACAAGTATCGGAGCGCGTTTCATCCGTACATATTCAATCGCCCTGCTCATTCCTTCAAATGAATCAACAAAATCAGAGCCGTCTACGCGCATGCGTTCCAATCCTTTAAAGCCAGCTGCATATTCATACGCATCCATTGCGCGCATTTCATTGCCCATAGCTGAAATACCCCAGTCGTTATCCTGCACCAGGTAAATAATGGGAAGCTTTTTAAGCACAGCCATCTGGAAAGCTTCTGCAACCTCTCCTTCTGTTACCGAGCCGTCACCCAAAGAACAAAGAACAACCGGATTGTTTTTTCCTTTCAACAACTTTTGCGACTGCAGATATGCGATACCGTGAGCCATGCCTGTTGCGGGAATAGCTTGCATACCTGTAGCTGAACTTTGATGCGGTATAACGGGGAAGCCTTCGCGCTTTAATGACGGATGGCCATAATAAGATCGACCTCCCGAAAACGGATCGTCACGCTTGGCCATTAGTTGAAACATCAGTTCATGCGGCTGCAAACCCATACCGAGTAACATCGACTCATCGCGATAATATAATGCAGCGAAATCAAAAGGCTTTAATTGCATGCCGGCAGCAAGCTGTATGGCTTCATGCCCGCGGGAGGTGCTGTGAACATATTTACTACAGATCTCACGGTTCTCATCGTACGTCTCAGCCATCCGTCTGGCTACACACATTAGCTCAAAAGCCTTGAGTAAGATATCCTGCGAGCGTTCGGATTTTTGAGATTTTGTTTTCGGCTTGGATTGAACCGTTTCAGACATTGGACAGCATCAAATTGAAGCCTAAAGATACGGATTTTACCCTATTCAAACGATTGTGATCGGTAACGATATCAAATCGCCTTATTCTTCCATTTTCCGGAACGCATATAGAAATACGCCATACTAAACATCGATATCCAGTAAACCCATTCCGATGCCCAACCCCATGTAATGGGCAGGTTCAGGTATCCTAAGATAATGTAGACGTACGCACAGTAAATCACGATGGTGATTGATTCGATCGTCAGGTTAACCACTGTGTTGCCCGTTCCGGTTACCGAATTCAGCCAAACCGTTCCAACAGACATCAGCAACAAGGCAACGGAAACAATCCGGACAATTGGAACTCCGGCAGCAATAAATTCCGATCCCTGACCATACACACTGAGGAACAAATCCGGAAAAATATTCAGGACAATAAAGGTTACAGCTGATATGGAGAAGCTAATGCCTGCAATTCTTTTAACGAGGCCAAGCACTTCATTTTGCCTGCCCTGACCAATGATATTACTTACCATGGTGTTAGCCGTTGCCGCAAACGACCATGCAAAAATTCCGAACAAGCCAAAAATATTGCGCATCGTGTTTGATATGGCCAGTGCCTGCGAACCATGTTTTTCAACCAGGAGATAAAAATATTCCCAGCTTGCAATGCTAATTGCATATTGCGCAATCAACGGTGACGATTGAACGAGAATAGTTTTGAAAACAGCCCACTCGATCTTTACATTCTCAAAGAAAGAGAATGCTTTATGCAAACCTTTGTATCGGATAATCGCATAGATAACAATCAAACCAGAGCCTTCAGCAATGATGGATGCATAAGCCGCACCGTTAAATCCAATCTGAGGCATTCCGAACTTTCCGTAGATCAAGCCGTAGTCAAAGAAAACGTTCATCAATGCTTCAGCAAGTGTTCCCCACACCAGAAATCTGGTTTGATTAACCCCCACCAGCAATGCATTACGCATTACATACAGGTAAAGAAACGGCAGACCCCAGATGCGGACCAGTAAAAAATCAATGACCTGATCGGCTATGATCGGATTAGCAATAACCGACCGAAAGATCATCGGTGCGAAAGCATAGGTTATGAAAATACCCATGGCCGCAACCGCTAAAGCCACCCAAACCCCGTGATAAAACAGTCTTCCAATTTCTTTTGGTAAACCTTGCCCGGCCCTGCGGGCGATCAATGCCTGTAATCCGTTATTCAATCCATTACCGATCACTGCAAAAATCAGATAATAAACCCCGGTAATGCCTGCGCTGGCCAGAGAAGTCTCACCAAGCCCACCCAGGAAAATGTTGTTAATGATGAAGTTAATCTGCGGAACAAGCATTGCCAGGGAAATTGGCAGAGCCATTCCTAAAATCTGACGATATCCTGTGTTAAGCTGCAGTCCCATAAAAGCGCTGCAAAGCTAACAGAAATCCGAGATAAGACTTATTTAAAAGCACTCTTGTATTCGGCTTCATCGAAGCCCAGCGCGACAACTTTATTTTTTGACTCGATGAGCGGGCGCTTGATCACACTTGTTTTTTCCTGCATCAAGTCGATAGCTGCTTTCTCGCTGGTAACCTTGCTCTGGATCTTTTCATCCAGCTGACGCCAGGTTGTTCCTTTTTTATTTACAAGTTTCTCCCATCCTACCTGACTGCTCCAGTTTTTAAGCGTGGCTGCGTCAATACCTTTTACTTTATAGTCATGAAACTCATACTCAACTTTATTCTTCCTGAGCCATTCGAGCGCATTCTTAACCGTGTTGCAGTTCTTGATTCCGTAGACAGTATACATAGTTTTATTTTGTCAGGTTGAGCTTGTCGAAACCTGCCTTCGATAAACTCAGGCTGACAGGTTTCTCATTTTTTTTACAAAGCCTTCAGTATCTGCTTCAAAGTTATTGGAATCTTTTAAAAGATTGATGAATGCGCTTCCCACAATTGCGCCCGAAGCAGATTCACAAGCCTGGGAGAATGTTGAATGATCCGATATCCCAAACCCGATTAGGAATGGATTCTGAAGCTTCATAGACTTCAATTTCTTAAAATAGCTTTCCTGATCGCTACTAAACCCTGTTTTAACACCGGTTGTACTGGATGAAGATACAGCGTACACAAATCCGGATGACAACTTATCAATTCTCCTGATCCGCTCTTCTGAAGTTGTGGGTGAAATCAGGAAGATCACATCCAACCCAAGTGATGAAGTAAGATCTTTATACTCATTTTTAAACTCGTCTAATGGCAGGTCGGGCAAGATCAAGCCATCAACTCCGGTAGCGGCAGCATCCTTAAAAAAATTTTCAATACCATATTGAAGTACCGGATTGAGATAACCCATCAAAACAATTGGTATTTTAACTTCCTTCCGGATTTCCTTGACCTGCTCGAGCAAAAGCTTTAAGTTCATACCATTATCAAGTGCTGCTTTATTGCTCGCCTGAATGGTTGGGCCGTCTGCTACCGGGTCTGAAAACGGAATTCCAATTTCAATGATGTCTGCACCGGCCTTTTCAAGATGCCTTGCAATTGAAACTGTATCATTTAGAGAAGGATAGCCTGCTGTATAAAATACAGACAACAGCTCCCGCTTCTTTTTTTCAAATAACGATTTTAATCTGCTCATGCTCAGTTAATATTTTCCCCACCGAATGTACGTTTCCAGGTCTTTGTCTCCTCTGCCGGAAAGATTGATCACCACAACATCGTCCCGATCAAACTTCAGCTGCTTTAATATTGCCACGGCATGGGCCGACTCAATAGCCGGAATAATTCCTTCAGTCCTGCTCAGTTCAATTCCAGCATTCATGGCATCATCATCTGCAACACTTATAAAATCAACGCGTTTCGTGTCGAACAAATGTGCATGTAACGGTCCGATGCCCGGGTAATCCAATCCGGCAGAAATGGAATATGGCTCAATCACCTGACCGTCCTCCGTCTGCATTAATAAAGTCTTGCTTCCATGCAGAACACCAGGTCGGCCAAGCGCAGTGGTTGCAGCAGACTCACCTGAGTTAATACCTTTTCCTGCCGCCTCAACACCAATGAGGTTAACATGCTCTTCCTTCAGAAAATGAAAGAAGGCTCCGGCTGCGTTACTTCCACCTCCTACACACGCAATCACATAGTCCGGAAAAGGATTTCCTTCTGCTTCCTGTAATTGCTTTTTGATCTCTTCGCTGATTATCGATTGAAACCGCGTAACCATATCCGGATATGGATGCGGACCAACCACAGATCCAATGATGTAATGTGTATCAGAAGGATTATTGATCCAGTGACGCATCGCTTCGTTAGTGGCGTCTTTCAGCGTCATGTTACCGCTTTTGGCAGGAACAACCTGAGCACCGAGAATTCGCATCCGCTCCACATTTGGCCGCTGACGCTCCATATCGAGCTGACCCATATATACGGTACATTCCATACCCATTAATGCACAAACCGTTGCCGTGGCCACCCCGTGCTGACCGGCACCTGTTTCGGCAATGATCTTACTTTTGCCCATGCGCTTTGCCAGAAGAATCTGGCCAATGGTATTATTAATTTTATGAGCACCCGTATGACAAAGATCTTCTCGTTTCAGATAAATCTTTACTTTGTATTGATCCGATAGTCGCTGCGCGAAATACAACGGTGTTGGCCGACCTACATAATCTTTTAAAAGCTTTGCAAACTCAGCTTTAAACGAATCCTCACTTATTATCGCAAGATAATTCTGCCTCAGCTCTTCCACATTCGGATATAGCATTTCAGGAATATAGGCCCCGCCAAACTTGCCGTAAAAACCCCTTTCGTCAACTGTAAATTTCATATCATAATAAGTCCAGGACTCGTTTAAGTTCTTTGATCTTGTGTATGTCTTTTAACGCGGGTAAAATTTCAACTCCGCTGTTAACATCAATCACATGGATGTTAAATTTTTTGAGGTCGGCCAGATTTTCAATATTCTCAACAGAAATTCCGCCACTTAAAAAGAAGGGTGTTTTCAAACTATATTGATTGAGCAACGTCCAGTCAAATACTTTTGCATTTCCGCCAAAGTATTTTCCCTTTGTATCGAACAGGAAATAATCTACGTGATCAGCATAAGATTTTAGACCAGTAAAATCAAAATCCTCATCAATTGAAAATGCTTTCACGACTTCAACACCCTTACTCCTAAACTTCTCGCACTGATCAGGAGATTCAAAGCCATGCAGCTGAATAAGATCAAGTTTATATCTTTCAATCTTTGAGGTAATATATTCTGCATCCGGATTCACAAAAACTCCGACTTTCTTAATTAAACTGTCAATCGCAGGGATCTCAAAATCTTCACCGACATATCGTGGCGATTTTTCATAAAAAATAAAACCTATATAATCCGGCTGCAACGCAGCAACTTCTGCAATATTTGCAGAGTCACGCATACCGCAGATTTTGAGCTTTGCATTCATTATTTGTAATTATTTAATTCTTGAATGAAGTTTTGACACGCTAACCCTGGATCGCTCTGCTCCATGAACTTCTGCCCCATTAAAAAGCCCTGAAATCCGAGCCGTTTTAATTCCAGTACTGATTGCGCAGTATCAATACCACTTTCTGAAATTTTGATTACTTCTTTCGGGATCAACGGATAAAGCTGTTTCGAAACTTCAATACTAACTTCAAATGTTTTAAGATTCCGGTTGTTTACACCGATTAAATCAGCGCCTGTGTTCAGGTTTTCCAGGAGCTCTTCTTCGTTATGAACTTCCAGTAACACCTCCATCTCTAAGCTATGTGCAAATGAAGTCAATTCTTGAATTGTTGCCGGTTGCAATGAAGCTGCAATAAGCAAGATTACGTCTGCGCCAATGGATTTAGCCTCAAGGATCTGATACTCATCTACCATAAAATCCTTACGAAGCATTGGAGAGTTATTCACAGCTCGCGCAGCCAGAAAATCCTCATCACTTCCGCCAAAAAAATTCTGATCCGTAAGTACCGACAATGCTGAAGCTCCTGCCTGCATATACCGCATCGTTGTATGGTCTGCGTTCGCGGTTGCGTTAATAATTCCTTTCGAGGGAGATTTTCGTTTGAACTCTGCAATGATCCCCGAGGCATTCACATCAGTAAGATGTTTTTTAATAGAAACAACCGGACGTTGAAATAGTACGCGTTTTTCAAGTTCACGTACAGGCACAACCGTCTTACGGGCATTCACCTCTCTATGTTTATGCGCTACTATGGTATCAAGAATGTTCATTATTGATTCAATAAATTTTTAAAAGATTGAAGCGCTTTGCCTGATTCAAGCGTTTCCTTTGCCTTGGTTACTGCATTCTGAATTCCATTCTTTTGATCTGCGCAAAACAAGGCCATGCCTGCATTGGCAACTACCGCTGCATTCTGAGCTACAGTTCCTTTTCCTTCGAGAATGTTTATAAAAATCCGGGCAGATTCTTCAACCGTATCTCCACCACCGATATCCTCATACTTCAATTGCGGTAACCGCAGATCAGCAGGATTGGCGATCTGTTCACCTTCATTATAGAAATATTTAAACGCTCCGGTCAACGAGATTTCATCATACCCATCCAACGCATGAAGGATTACAAATTGCTTGTCGGAATTCTGATACAGGTATCCGTATTTGCGTGCAAGTTCCAGGCTAAATACACCAACCAATTGTCGTTTTGGAAAAGCCGGATTGACCATCGGTCCAAGCATATTGAAAAATGTTTTAACACCGAGCTCTTTCCGGACCGGAGCGACATTTTTCAAAGCCGGATGAAACAAAGGAGCATGCATGAAGCAGATGTTGGAGCGATCCAGAGATCGGTTCAACGCATCAACATCATTCGTAAATTTATACCCAAAATATTCCAGAACATTGGAGGATCCGCAAGCAGAGGAAACGCCATAATTACCATGCTTCGCTACCGGTTGGCCGGCAGCTGCCACTACAAAAGAAGATATGGTTGAAATATTAAACGTGTTCTTACCATCTCCTCCGGTTCCGCAAACATCCATGACGGGCTGATCAAAGCGCGCAGGAATACATTGCTCCAGCATCGCATCCCGAAAGCCCTGAAGCTCATCGACTGTAATATTCCGCATCATGTAAACGGTAATAAAGGATGCAACCTGGCTCGGATTATACTTTCCCGAGGTCAGATCAAGTAAAACCTGCCTGGCTTCTTCCTTCGAAAGCGACTGGTGGTCAATCAATTCATTTAATACTGTCTTCATACGTCTCCCGATACACACATCCAATTTGTAACTTCTAATCCTTCAACCAGTTTTCAATAATCTTGGGTCCTTCAGGCGTCATGATTGACTCCGGATGGAACTGCACCCCGCACACATCAAATTTTTCATGACGGACAGCCATCACCAAACCTTCATCATTTGTAGCGGTGATCTTTAAGGGCATTTTAATCGTATCTCCTTTAATTGCCCAGGAATGATAATGCGTTACCTGAAACGTTGCCGGTATTCCTCTGAACAGCTTCTCATTGCTATCAATTACTTTTGCCATAGACGTTACACCATGCAAAACTTTAGGAATATTAAACAGTGATGCCCCGTAAACTTCACCGATTCCCTGGTGGCCCAGGCAGACACCTAAAACGCTTTTTGTCGGACCGTAGGTTTTGATCAGGTCTTTCATAATCCCCGCCTCATCCGGAATACCCGGCCCGGGTGACAGCAAAATTTTATCAAATCGCTTTACCTCTTCAAGAGTAATTTTATTATTACGATGAACTTCATAGTCGTGCTTGCGCTCCCGGATAATATGAACCAGGTTGTAAGTAAATGAATCGTAATTATCCAATACTAAAATTTTCATCGCTTATATTGTTTGGGCCAGTAAAATTGCCTTGCGCAACGCGCCTAATTTGTTGTTCACTTCCTGCAGTTCGCTTTCGGGGTTGGATTTGGATACCACTCCCGCTCCCGCCTGATAAATGAGATGATTATTCTTACTCAGAAATGTTCTAATCATAATCGCATGATTGAAATCATTATTAAATCCTAAGTAACCGATAGCACCGCCATAGAAACTCCGGTTAATATTTTCCAGCTGGTTAATCAGCGTCATTGCCATATGCTTGGGCGCTCCGGATAATGTTCCTGCCGGAAATGTGTCTGCTGCAATCTTCACTGCTGAAGTGGATTTATCCAGCTTACCGGTAACTTTTGAAACCAGGTGAATGACATGTGAATAGTATTGGATTTCTTTAAACACTTCCACCTGCACATGCTCGGCATGCCGGCTCATATCATTCCGGGCGAGATCAACCAGCATAATATGTTCAGCATTTTCCTTTTCATCAGCCGCCAGCTTACCGGCCAGCTCGGCATCTTCCTGGTCGTTGCCGGTACGTTTGAAAGTTCCTGCGATTGGAAAAATGCTTGCCTGCAAATCTCTTACCTGAAGCTGAGCCTCCGGAGATGAGCCGAACAGCTTAAAGCTTCCGTAATCGAAATAAAATAAATACGGGGACGGATTGATCGAACGGAGCGCCCGGTACACGTTAAACTCATCGCCTTTAAACTGACTGGAGAATCTCCGGGAAAGAACAATCTGAAAAACATCACCCCGCTGACAGTGGTTAATGCCTTTTTTAACCATACCGATATATTCAGCATCGGTAACATTGGAAGTTTCACCATTTACTGACTGAAAAGAATAGGTGGAAAACCGATTACTAAAAATAAGTTGCTCAATTCTTTCAATTCCGTTTTCTTTCGAGCCTTCCACACAATTTTCAGATATCGTTAACTCATTCGTAAAATGATTGACGATGATCACATATCGGTAAAGCGTGTACAGCATTTCAGGTATTCCATTTTGTGAATCCTGAACAGGGACATCTTCAAAAAATTTTACAGTATCGTATGCTATATATCCAAACAAGCCGCAGCCCGAAAAGCCATTTTTAGTAGGATTGATTTCTGTTTTAAAAGAAGCTCTGAAATGATCAAGTTTATCTGTAAGCGATAAGTCTTTAAGCTCCTCCTGTATGATCTTTCCACCCGGAAAACGTGACTCCGCCACATTGTTCTTTACCTGAAAACTGGCTAGTGGCTCACAGCAAATCATAGACAAACTGTTCTCCTGTCCATGATAATCTGAGCTTTCCAGCAGAATGCTGCCCGCAAATACATCGCGCAGCTTCAGGTAGATATTCACCGGGGTAAGCGTATCCGATAGCAGCTTTTTCGAATGTGTTTGAATCGTATAAGTCATTTCAATCTCTTCAAAGGTTATAAAAAAAAAGAAGC
>CAZHQP010000040.1:0-13116 GCA_964534735.1 uncultured Roseivirgaceae bacterium | reverse complement strand
CAAAGCTGGTGATTTGTGGAGCATCAGCCTACAGCCGTGACTGGGATTATAAGAAATTGCGTGAAGCTGCTGATTCAGTTGGTGCTTTATTAATGGCCGACATCTCACATCCTGCAGGATTAATTGCCCGTGGATTGTTAAATGATCCGATGGAGCATTGCCACATCGTAACAACTACCACCCACAAAACCTTACGTGGCCCGCGTGGCGGATTGATCATGGTTGGAAAAAACTTTGACAACCCGTGGGGTTTGAAAACTCCGAAGGGCGAGATCCGTAAGATCAGTTCACTTTTAGATTCAGGTGTGTTCCCGGGAACACAGGGCGGTCCGCTGGAGCATGTGATCGCTGCAAAAGCAGTTGCGTTCCAGGAAGCATTGTCAGATGAATACCTGGATTACATCGTTCAGGTTGCAAAGAATGCAAAAGCAATGTCAGATGCGTTTACTTCGAAAGGCTATAAAGTTATTTCAGGCGGAACAGACAATCACTTAATGTTGATTGATCTTCGCTCAAAAAATCTTACGGGAAAAATTGCCGAAGAATCACTGATCAAGGCAGATATCACCATCAATAAGAACATGGTGCCGTTCGATACACAATCACCGTTCGTTACATCGGGCATGCGCATCGGTTCACCCGCCATTACAACGCGCGGCTTAAAAGAAAAAGATGCCGTTAAAGTTGTTGATTTGATTGACGAAGCGTTGAAAGCACCGAACAATGAGAGCAACCTGAAAGCCGTAAAACGGAAAGTAAACGCCTTAATGAAAAAATTCCCATTGTATTCTTAATCGATTGAGTAGCGCAGCATGAGTGGAGAGAAAGAAATGAATTTCCTCGATCATCTCGAGGAGTTACGGTGGCATATCATTCGGGCAGTACTGGCAATCGTCATCTTTATGATTGCTGCCTTTGTGTACATCACGGAGATTTTTGATTATATCGTTTTCGCTCCTGCCAAAGTAGATTTCATTTTCTTTAAATGGATGTGCTCACTGGGTAACCTGGTTGGTGCAACCGAAACACTTTGTGTGACTGACCTTCCGTTTAAAGTTCAAAGCCGGAACATGACCGGCCAGTTCATGATGTCGATTACCGCATCGTTTATGATTGGATTGGTAGTAGCTTTTCCGTACGTGATCTGGGAACTGTGGAGCTTCGTTCGTCCGGGTCTGGAAACGAAAGAGCGGAAATTCTCCAAGGGAGCTGTTTTTGCCATTTCAAGCCTTTTCCTGATCGGGGTAGCGTTCGGCTATTTTGTATTGAGCCCGATGACCATCTGGTTTCTCGCAACATACCAGGTAAGCTCAATGATTGTTAATGAGTTTGATATCACCTCATATGTATCAACCGTAGCGAGTCTGGTTTTGGGCTGCGGGCTTTTATTCCAATTTCCGGTGGTAGTATACTTCCTGACGAAGATCGGCATGGTTACTCCAACGCTGATGCGCACATACCGCAGACATGCCGTTGTGGTGATTATTGTGTTGGGCGCAGTAGTGACACCTTCTGCCGATCCTTTTAGTCTTACAATAATTTCGCTGCCGCTGTATATTCTGTACGAGATCAGTATCTTTACTTCTGTAGTAGTACTTCGCAAAAAACTTAAACGCGAAGCGCTCGAAGACCAAGCATGATGCCAACAATAGCGATAGGGAGCGACCACGCAGGATTCGAATACAAAGAAGCCCTTAAAAAGTGGCTTGAGAAGAACGGTTATAAAACAAAAGACTTTGGAACATACAGCACAGAGTCTGCCGACTACCCGGACTTTGCCCATGCGGTTGCCCAAGCGGTTGAGAAAAAAGAATTTGAGCTTGGCCTGTTATTGTGCGGAAGTGCGAACGGTGTGGCGATCACAGCCAATAAACATCAGAATATTCGTGCCGCTATTTGCTGGAACGAAGAGCTTGCCGCATTGGCCCGTCAGCATAATAACGCAAATGTTGTTTGTATTCCGGCCCGGTATGTAAACTATGAACTTGCCGAGAAAATTCTCGATCGATTTTTACACTCCAGCTTTGAAGGCGGACGCCATGAACGCAGGGTGAATAAGATCAGTTGCTGATTTTTTTAAGCCGGTATCCTTCCGAGGACTTAACATACAAAGCACTTAGTTGCGGAAGCCTGTTGAAAAATCCTTTCATTAAATTTTCCGGATCGACAATCACTTCCGGTCTTTCTTTCTCGAACGCGCGATGCACCAGCAACAGGTTTTCATAATAATCCGGGTTTCTGAAAACGGGCTCACTTAAGTCCCAGCTGTAAAAAGAAGATCCCAGCGTGTTGTTACGGAATATTTCTTGTTGCGTACTTAACACCAGTATCTTTTTGTCTTTAATCGGTAATGGATTTTCTTTTACAAATAGTTCATGGTAACTGATCTGAGGAATTTTATTGTAGCGTGTCAGGTAGGCAACGGAAACAATCCCGATCAACAAAATCAACGTGTTCATTTCGGCAAACTTTCTTCTGCGGATCAGTAATAGAAAATGCGTCAGGAAGAAACTGACCGATGGAATTACCGTGATAATACTTTGCGGCCTGAAATCGGCAGCGATAAAGAACTGAACGAAGGCAATAACAAACCACAGGAACATGGCCTGGAAGATTTGCGATTGATATTTGGTAAGCCGCGCATCCCGGTTAAGGATGAACAGCGAAACAAACAAATAGAACAACGGCATTATGCACAACAACAAGAGTGATGATGTTGAGATCAGATCATGCGAAGGGAAACCCAAATTATGCAGGTAATAGTTTTGCCAAAGCTCTCCCGCGTGACCATTCAGATTATAGATGCAAATTAGCACGATATGCGGAAGCAAAAAGCCGAAGGCGAGCAATAGATATTTGCGCACACTGCTTCGGGTAAAGATTGATAACAGAATGAGGGCGCCTGGCAAATAAATCGCATACGAAAAACTGAACATGGAAGCGATGCTGATGAAAACCCCCAGGTTAAACGTTGTTTCATCACGCGGTGTGCGAAATTCAATTTCCTTGATCAGGTTATTGAGCGCAAGCAGGATTACTCCAAAAGCCAGCAGATCACCCGTTAGTGCAAGCGTATCAAATGAAATGAACGCAAGCAAAGAAAAGAGCAACGATGGGATGTATGTGTTCTCCGTAAAAACCTTCTTATCAATTAAAATAATCCCCAAAAAAGCGCTTTGAAAAAACAGGATCGCAAAGGCCAAAATGTGGCGTGCCGTTAACGACCTCCCAAAAACCATGTCAAACAATCCGTAAAACCATGCCGTTAGCGGAGGAGTGCTGTCGATCGTTTCGTGGTAAAGCGTGTAGCCATTGTTTACGCGTTCGCCAATTACAAAGCTCTTAAGCTCGGTAACTGTAACTTCAGGCGTATCGATAAAAAGGGGTAAGGTTAGCAACGTCACGATGACAAGGAGCCCCACTAACCGGTATGGATCATTGATTCTGAAGTAACTTAGCACGAACAAACTTTAAGCGCGCTTGAAGTTAATTTTAAAATTTTAAATTCTAACTTTAAAAGTTTATGGCAGGCTCTACACGACAATTAAAATTCGGACGGCTGATTCAAAAAGAGATCAGTGATATTTTCCAGCGCGACAAGCGTGGCATACTGGATAACGCGTTCGTTACCGTAGCCGATGTAAAAGTCAGTCCTGACCTGGGTGTTGCGAAAATCTATGTAAGCATGATGCTCGCGCCTGATAAGCGGGCCGTGCTTGAAAAGATCAACACACGTAAGAGTGAGATCCGCAAAGCGCTGGGCGATAAAATCCGTAAGCAGGTTCGGGTCATTCCGGAACTTATTTTTTACCTGGATGAAGTTGAAGAGAACGCACAACGCATGGATTCACTCATTAAGAACCTGAACATTCCGTCTTCTGCAAAAAAGCAGGAGGAAGAATAATATCTTCAGCTGTGAGCTTCCCGTTTTTCATAGCGAAACGATATCTGTTCTCTAAGCGGAAGAGAAACTTTATTAATATCATTTCTATTCTGGCGGTTACGCTTGTTGCGTTTTGTACAGCTGCGCTGATTATCTTTCTTTCCATATTTAATGGATTGGAAGATTTACTCCGATCGCTTAATAAGTCGTTTGATCCGCAAATAAAGATTGAAGCCGCCCGCGGAAAATCTTTTGAGATCAATGAAGCAGTATTAACAACCGTCAAAAAAATCCAGGGCGTTGAGATTGTTACGGAAGTTATTGAAGATTATGCTTATGCGCGCTACCGCGATGCCAACCAGGTTATAACACTAAAAGGTGTAAGTGATAATTTTCTTGACCAGCATCGGATTGACAATGCCATTGTTGAAGGCAAGCTTCGGTTAAAAAACGGGCAGATTCCATTTGCCATTGTTGGCCGTGGGGTACAATATTCCCTTTCGATAAACATTGGGGATGATTTTCACCCGCTGCAAGTTTATTATATTAATGATATTAAGCCTGGCACAATTGATCCTTCCAAAATCTACTCACACCAGAATATTATGGTCGGGTCTGCATTTTCAATCGTACAAAGTTTTGATGAAAACTATGTGATCGTTCCGCTTGACTTCGCGCGGGAGGTGATGAAGTATGGAAATAAACGCACCGCACTCGAAATAAAAATTACAGACAACGCGAATGTATTAACCGTTCAGCAGGAGTTGAGGAACGCATTAGGCAATGCGTTCACGGTATTAACCGTTGAGGAACAACATAAAGATCTTTACACATTGTTAAGAATTGAGAAGCTTTTTGTGTTTGGCGGATTTATATTGTTACTGGGTATAGCTTCGTTAAATATTTTCTTCACGCTGATGATGCTGGTGCTGGATAAACGAAAAGATATTTCCTTACTCGCAGCAATGGGCTCCAGCCCCGGAGTTCTTAAAAGAATTTTCTTAACAGAAGGGACGCTCATCGCAATTGCAGGCACAGGCATTGGACTTTTTCTGGGGGCGATGATTTGTTTTTTACAGGAACAATACGGATTCGTATCCATGGGCCTTCAGAATTCCGTCACCGAAGGATATCCCGTTAAAATGATTGTTTCTGATTTTATCTATATCGGTATTGCCATGAGTATCATTACGTTGCTGATTTCCTATTGGCCGGCCAAGGTTGCTTCCCGCACGTTTTCGCCAAACGACCTGTAAGGAATACGTATGAAAATGGGCGATTTTCAAATTTTTTGTCCGGCAAAATGATTACCTTGGAAGTTCCGTTCTCTGAAAAGAGCGGAAAATTCACTCAACATGAAGGTCTCAGCATCCCAGCCGTTCCAAATTATCTACTCACTTTTTCAGCATGAGTACCTCGGCCTGTTGATCGAATCGTACATCGTACACCTGGATGAAAAGGGGAAATTAACGTTCCAGCACCAGAATATATCTTCCAAGAATGCCCGCGAGTTCGCGAAAGGATTGGATGACCGCGACTATGAGCTGATCAAGCTTACCGATGCCATGGAGCAGGAATCGGTGATCAAGAAATTCGTGGGCAAGCCGATGAAATCGGATGAGTTTTTCTCAAAAGTCTACAGCAAGACAAAAGGCAACGAGGCGCTGCAGGAACAAATTGAAATTCATATTGAGAACAAGCGGGCCGAAGCGCTCGAAATGATGAAAGGCAAAATGCTTTTCGAAATGGGCAGCGATGGTGAGCCAACCTGGAAGAAAATTGAAGTTATGCCCGACAAGGCAAACATTCAGTTTCACTTCATGCGCAGTAATGAAGCTACCAATTATTATCCAACGATAACCTATCAGGGCAAAAAGCTTGACCTGCCAAATGAATCAGCATACCTGGTTTGTAAAGGCCCGGCCTGGATGGTGCTTAGCGGAAAGCTTTACGGTTTTGAAAAATATGTGGATGGCAGGAAATTGCTCCCATTCTTAAGCAAGAAGTTTGTTGTTATTCCGAAGAACCTTGAAGAAACGTATTACAATCGGTTCGTTGCTCCGCTCATTGCATCATTTGATGATGTGGAAGCAAAAGGATTTGAGATTAATAAAAACGATTACGATCCGCGACCGATCCTTACGCTTTCGGAATTAGTTACTGCACAAACCACACAAGCTGCTGACTTGTTTGATAATTCTCCGGGTGAAGATAAAAGTGATGAATCTGGTAAGATCGTCTTTGATCTTTCTTTCAAATACGGCAAGCATCGCTTCCAGGGCCGAAATCGCGTTCCGGTAAGTGTTACGGTTGAGCGTCATGATAAGGATTATGTGTTTCATCGCGTAACCCGCAAGTCAGATACGGAAAAGAATTTTCTGCATACGCTTCAGAAGCTCGGGTTGCCGATGAAAGATTTCAATGTGGCTGTTCCTAAGTCTGAAGCATTCTCATGGCTGAATGAGAATCGTGTTAACTTACTCAACCTGGGCTTTGAGGTTAGCCAGCCGCAAAGCAACGATAAGAAATACTTTGTCGGAAAAGCAGTTATTGAAGTTGAAGTAAAAGAGAATATCGACTGGTTTGATATTCATGCGAGGATAAAATTTGGAGAGTTTGAAATTCCATTCAAAGAATTGCGCAAGCTCATCCTGAAAAAGAAAGTTGAGTTCAAATTACCAAATGGTGAGATCGCTATTATTCCGGAAGCGTGGCTTACGCGGTATGCTGATTTGTTCGCGCTAAGCGAAACCCATGGCGACAAAGAACGACCGGTGTTGAAGAAGCATCACCTGAACCTGGTGAAAGAGCTTGAAGAAGGTAATCTTGCCAAAGTTCACCTGAGTGAAAAGCTCAGAACATTGAATTCGTTCAGTGGAATCAAGAGCTATCCATTACCAACCGGATTTAAAGGTGAGCTTCGGCCATATCAGCGTGCCGGCTATAACTGGTTACGCTTTCTGAACGAGTACAAATTAGGAGGTTGCCTTGCGGATGACATGGGTCTCGGTAAGACCGTGCAAACATTAACCATGTTACTTGCAGAGAAAGAAGCGAGTGCCGGACCTTCTTTGCTGATCATGCCAACTTCCCTCATTTATAACTGGGAAATGGAAGCCGCGAAGTTTACACCGGATTTAAAAGTGCTAAACTATACAGGAACGCTGCGGAACAAGGATGTTAAGCGGTTTGAGAAGTATGATGTAATCCTTACTTCGTATGGCATTACGCGTTTAGACAGCGAGCTCTTTCAGAAATTTTATTTCAACTATATTATCCTGGATGAGTCGCAGGTAATTAAAAATCCGTCATCCAATATTGCGAAAGCTGTTCGTGAGCTTAAATCGAGACATAAGCTTGTGCTCACCGGAACACCGCTTGAGAATACTACGATGGATCTTTGGTCGCAGATGAGCTTTATTAATCCGGGTATTCTCGGATCGCAGTCTTACTTTCGGCAGGAATTCCAGGTGCCGATCGAAAAGAAAGGCGATGATACGAAATCGAAGAAGCTTAATGCGGTAATCAAGCCGTTTGTGCTGCGAAGACATAAATCACAAGTTGCCACTGAGCTTCCTGCCAAGGTTGAGCACATTCAGTATTCTGAAATGACTCATGAGCAGGAAAAGAAATACGAAGAAACGAAAGCATACTACCGCGGCAAGATTCTCGACCTGATTGACAAAGAAGGAATGGGCAACAGTCGCTTCATGATTCTGGAAGGCCTTACAAAGCTGCGACAGTTGGCCAATCACCCGAAAATGATCGAGCCATCGTATAGCGGAGATTCGGGCAAGCTCGAAGACATTACCCACATGCTTGAGAACGCAATGGCCGAAGATCACAAGGTTCTTGTGTTCAGTCAGTTTGTGAAGCATTTAAATCTCGTTCAGCATTATCTGAAAGCTAACAAGATCAACTATGCGTATCTCGATGGCGGAAGCACGGATCGCAAAGAGCAGGTGGAGAAGTTCAACAAAGATCCAAAAACAAAAGCGTTCCTGATTTCGATCAAGGCCGGTGGATTAGGACTGAATCTTACCGAAGCAGATTATGTGTTCATACTTGATCCATGGTGGAATCCGGCCGTTGAGGCCCAGGCAATTGACCGTGCACACCGCATTGGTCAAAAGAAAAAGGTATTTACGTACAAGTTCATTACGCGGAATACAGTTGAAGAAAAAATTCTTCAGCTTCAGCAAAAGAAGCTCAAGCTTACCAACGACCTGATTGTTACGGAAGAAAGTATTATGAAGCAGCTGACACGGGAGGATATTTCGCAGATGCTTGCATAAGATGCCGTTTCTTCCACCGATTGTGTGACCACAACCAGCCCGAAGGATATTGGTGAATTAATCGTTCAGCAGCTTCTGCATACCGTTCTATAATTTCATCACTGTTTTTTTCATAAGGCGGCTCAGCCAGTGGCACGAAGGTCACTTCGTAAAACCCTCTTTTCACTTTCCGGATTTCGGTAAACAAAACGGGATACTGTGTCATGGCGGCAAGCTGGGTAGTCCCGTAAAAAAAAGCCGTATCCTGATTGAGAAACGTTGTGATGTATCGCTTGTCGCGTTTTTGGCCCGGGTATTGATCGGCAACAATAGCAGTACCGTGAAGTACATTTCTCCGTTTTACAACTTCCCTGGCAAGCTCATTTCTTTTTACGGGATGTGCACCAAAACGGGTACGACATGCAAGCAGTAAACGATCAGTAAGCGTGCTATTGAGTGGTTGATAGACAAAATCGAGCGGTATGGGAAGATTGATGTTGCCGGCCGCAAGCAGCCACTCCCAATTAAACTGGTGTGAAGCAAGTATAAGCACCGACTGGTTTTTGGATTTATATTTTTCAACAACTTCTGTGTTTGTAAACACAACGCGTTTTTCCAGATCTTCTCTTTTTATGGTAAGCAGCTTGAGTGTTTCAACAGCGTAATCGCACAGGTTGTGATAGTATTCGCGTTCAATTCTTCTGCGTTCAGCTTTGGATTTTTCGGGAAAAGAATTCCGAAGATTTTTTTTAACGAGCTCTCTGCGATACCGCGCGATGTAATAGCTCAGCAAAAAAAAGAAATCAGAGATTCTGTAAAGAATGGTTAACGGTAATCGTGAAATCAGTCTTAAGAAAAACATTTTCCCTCGGTTCTTGCAGCACGCAAGGTAGGGAAGTATTTGCGTAGCATAAAACAAAAATGAGCGCACGTGGCGCTCATCAAGTCAATGAATTGTGTAACTGATCAGGTTTTGTTCAGAAACACAAGCTTTGCATTATCGGCCCGGCTAACAGACTTATAGAAGTCGGTAAACTCCTGGTAAGCACTGGACGGAAACTTACCTTTATTAATTTTTATTCTCCGCGTGTATACAACAAGGCCCTGGTCCAATGTGTAAGAGGACTCATACTCTCCGAAGCGCGATGTGATCTTAACGGGTTGCGGAAGAACTTCAGGATAAATTTCTTCCGGAATGTGATACCGGATTGTATCGTAATCAACATATCCAAAAGTTTCTACGATATCTGTTTTTCTGCTTTCAGTCTTTTCCGGAATAAAAGAGCTTCGGTTCATCAGGTTGGGAGTAAGCATTAATCGCTTTCCACTCACGGAAGCCAATTTTCGGACTGAAAGATCCAGCGTGACAGTAGCAGAGGGGATTTTATCTTTTTTGTTTTCGAATTTGAACGACTTTACATCGAAGCTGGGAATATCAGTTGTGTTCATGATCCATTTCTTCTGCAAATCGTATTGATTGTTCAAAATGCGGTCGAGGTTATCACTTTCATATTGCAGACCAGAATACTGCGTTACTACTTTTGCGGTAGCATCACCGGTTGAGCTTACAACGACATCTGCTGACCGGGATTGAATATTCAGTTCATCCGGATAAGAAGTTGTCTTAACAATTTTAGCACCTGATTCGGTGATGATAAGGGCTTCACGATCTCCGGTAAATGTTCCGATATATCCAAAAGGGTTTGTCTGGCTGGTGCATTCCAGCCACAATGTATCTTTTCCATTGGGTACAGCAGCTACTGCGTGATTGAATTGAGAGCTGGGAAATTCGTTTTTCATTTCAGGAGCATCTTCTCCTGCACGGATCAATGCATAGTGTGCCTTAACACCCGCAACCTCCAGCATGGAAACCATGTAGTTTGCAAGGGCTTTACAATCGCCATACCCGGTTTGATCAACAACCGTTGCTTCAAAGGGCTGAAAACCGCCAATGCCAAGTTGAATGCTTACGTACCGGGTTTTGCCTTGCATGTATTCGTAAATTGCTTTGGCCTTTTCTTCTACCGTTTTCTTTCCCGCTGTAAGCTGAAGAACTTTTTGTTTCGTTTCTTCCGGCAACACATTTCTTCCCTTGTTTAGTGAACTGATCCAGACGCCAAACTCATCCCACGAATTCATGGTTCCAAGATACCCGTCAAACTCAAATTGCGAAGGAGCTGTCATAATACTTGACACCAGATCAGCTCTCGGAGGACCCATTGCTTCAAACTTAACGGGCTTGACATTTTCAAATTCCCAACGCGAAGATTCTGAACCGTCTTTTGTTATCGAGACTTTCGGAGCATTATCAATGTTAGAAATTCTGAATCTTGGCTTAAGCTCTTTCGGATAAACAAGCTCATAAGATGAATGCTGAACGGAGATTCGCTCGTCCGGCAACAGCACAAAACCCGGAATCATAAAGAGGTATTTGTAATCAATCTCGTATTCGAACTCAACAGTATACGGATAAGTGCCCTGTGTAAGTACAGCAGCTTTCAGACGATTGTCACTGTACAAACTAAAGCCGTCAAACGCGCTTTGATCATAAATCTCGCTGCTCTTTAACTTTTTAAGCACATTACCTGCTGCATCGTAGGCGGTAGCTTTAAAGGATGCGACTTTGGTAAGCTTATCATATCCAATAACTTCAACTGCATGGTCTTTACCTTTATCATTAAAGATGGTAACAACCTTGTACACGTGCATGCTTGCCTTGCTTTTTGAGAGAATGGTGAAGGTCATTTCATCCTGACGGAAAACGGCATCTGCATTTTTCTTCAGTTCTTCGGGGATGGCACTTACCGGAAATTTAGGATCAGCTGCTAATCCTTTTAGTGTGCTAAATAAGAATGTAATTAAAACGAGTACTCGCATAGTGACATTGCTTTTTTAAATCTACTTCTTCTTCAACACAATCTGCTCACTTTGCTTGGCAATAAATTGTGTATAAAATTCGCGTAGGAGCGGGTATTCAGCCTGAATAAATAATGCTTTATTAACAGAAAGGCTGCTGGTACAGTTCACCGTGTTACCCAGTACCGTTACGCTGTAAATAAATTTTCCATGCCCGTTGGGTAATGCAATAATTTTATTCTGCGGCACTTCATCTACCGTGTACCCTTCGGGCAGTGTAATTTTGGTTAACACGACACGTTCAAACGGACTTCCAAAATCGACCGGGTACAGTCGAGAGTCTATTTTGAAAGGATTATCTGACAAGCTGAGACCCATTAGCGGATTCAGGTAAATCACATCTCCTGAAACCGTTGCGTGGTCGTTTATGGTAAGTTCGTGAACCTCTTTCACCGGGCTGTTTACTTCAGCCATGGTTTGAAACTGGCTTTTCTCAATTTCCCACGACCGGCCATTAATAAGATTTTTGAGATACTCTTCTTCGCCTTCAGCGTATCTCTTCCGGCTGCGGTGGGCATCATACCCATCGCGGGTAAATGAAATCTTACCCCTCAACTCTCCGGTCGCTGTTAATGTCAGATCGCTGTTGGTAACGGTTTTCGATTTGGTCATTGCTTCCAGGTTCATCCATTCAAACGTTTTTGTTTCGCTCAGGATAAGGATTCCCTGGCCGTTCAAACAGCGCTCCGGCAATACGTTTAGAGGCAAGAACTTTTCAGTGGCATCCAATAGTATACGTTTGCCATAAAGCTTTACGGAACACACTACATAATTGAGCTGACTTTCCATAGGCGCCTGAACACGTATAAATCCATGTTCGCGCGTGCTTAAAACAATTGGATCAACAGTGAAACCGGCTTTATCCAGCATCGAGGCTAATGCAATGTTAATATCACCGGAAGAGCCGATGCCTTTTTCGAAAACATCTTTCAGGTTATAAGCATCAATGTCTGAGATATTATTCCATTTTAGCGTGTTTTTTACATAATCGTAAATTATCTGAATTTTCTTTTCAGGCTCGGTAACACCTGCGGTAAGCTCTTCCACTTTCTTCTTCAAAAAATTATTCCCGGTGATTGCCTTGCCGAAAGCTTCGCTGCCCATCAGTACTCCCACCAGCTTTTGCCAGGAGCCCATGATTTCCTGGGATGGTTGTCCGGGAAAATTGATGTAGGCTAATGCAAAATTTATTTTTGAAACGTAATCGTGTTCGGATGTCATATAAGGTTCGGGCTTGAAGGCCGGGACATTCTGAATTACCCAGCGATGCCGCTTATCTTCATACGAACCCATGGGGATATCTTTGGTATCATATTCCGGTGCCAGATAGCCTTGCATTAACCGTTCCATAATGAAGAAATTCGGAATCGATGCCCGGAACTCGGTGTACCGCGAAGGAATCTTATATTGAAACTGCCAGTTGGGGAAATTAAAAATGAAATCCGAGTTGTGTTTGTACGTATATTCGATTACCGAGCCAACTTTAACATTCGGAAGCGAAAACTTTTTGGTATTGATATTCTTGTTAAACTTTTCCAGGAATACGGCATCCCCATCCATTTTTGTCTCAACAATTTTCCCGTTTTCAAGGTTATAAGTGACCGCTTTTAATCCGGAAATACTCTCAGTGGATCCACCATTGTGATAAAGATTAACACCAACATCTGCCCACGAAGTACCTTCAGGTTTTAGAATTTTGATGCGCGTGTGACGTTCGAAAAGGATCTTTCCCTGGTAAGGAGAGAAGCGAGCCTCGCCAAAGTCGGCAAGAATCACTGCCACGGCAGAGGTATCCTGATCATATCGAACCATCTGAAGGTCTTCCATGGGGATGTCACCAAATTTAACAGGATCTTTTTGTCCGTAACAAACGATAGATACGCTTATCAAGACGACTGTAGCCAACAGATATCTCATTGGGGGTTATGGGGTTTAGAGTAAGCAATACAAAAAGAGTTAATTAATTCGTCAGACACAAGTAGTCTCAGGATTCATTTACTTTTGACAGAATTATTTTGAGACTTGGCTAAAACAAAAACAACC
>CAZHQP010000039.1:0-13309 GCA_964534735.1 uncultured Roseivirgaceae bacterium | reverse complement strand
TTGATAAAGCAGACACCGCATGGATGATTGTCGCCACAGCATTCGTTTTGTTTATGACTCCCGGCCTCTCTTTCTTTTATGGAGGAATGGTTAACTATAAAAATGTAATTTCAACCATGCTGCAAAGCTTCATCGCCCTTGGTGTGATCAGCCTGCTTTGGTACCTGGTAGGCTTTAGCCTGGCGTTTGGTGAAAGCTTTTATGGACTAATCGGTAACCCGTTAACATTCTTCAGCTTTAATAACGTAACGCTGGCACCGCATCCGGATTTCTCGCCAACCATACCGTTCCTGATCTTTGCACTATTCCAGCTTAAGTTCGCCATCATTACGCCTGCCCTGATCACGGGCAGCTTTGCCGAGCGGGTGAAGTTTACTTCCTACCTGTTATTTATGTGTTTGTTTTCTTTGCTCATCTACACACCACTCGCTCACTGGACGTGGCATCCGGAAGGATTTCTGCGTCAGTGGGGAGTGCTCGATTTTGCAGGCGGCAGCGTAGTGCACATGTCGGCAGGGTTTGCAGCATTAGCGGGTGCGTTTGTACTGGGTAAGCGTGAGCAAGGCACACATCAGCCAGCCAACATTCCGTTTATCCTGCTGGGGACCGGAATGCTCTGGTTCGGTTGGTTTGGATTTAATGCAGGCTCAGCGCTTGCGGCAAATGGCTTAGCTGTACAAGCGTTTGCAACCACCAACATGGCTACCGCATCGGCCATGATTACTTGGGTGATGTTTGATGCATTAGTCGGAAGAAGAATTTCAGCCATGGGCGCCTGCATCGGGGCAGTCGTTGGGCTTGTAGCGATAACACCAGCAGCAGGGTTCGTTAGTGTGGGTCAAAGTGTATTCATTGGTTTTGTTGCAGCCATTATTAGCAACCTTGCTGTGTATTATAAACAGCGTACATCGCTTGATGATACGCTGGACGTTTTCCCCTGCCATGGTGTAGGCGGTATCGTAGGCATGATTATGACAGCCATTTTTGCGAAAGATGTGGGCCTGATCAATGGCGGGACAACTACATTTCTTTACCACCTGCTGGCCCTTGCGATTGTAAGCGCCTATACGTTTTTCGGGTCTTTGTTGATTTACAAGATTACCGGAATGATCACGAAGCTTCGGGTAACTAAGGAAGAAGAGCAAATCGGGCTGGATCTCAGCCAGCACGCAGAAACTGTTGTAACCTCCCCCGTTTAATTTTTGCAATTGCAGGAGTATTAATTTTTTTAAAACGATCCCTGTAAAATTTACTTAACAAAAGTGAAACTAATATATTACATTCACGTTTGTTAAGTAAATAATCTACAGATGCAGCATTCCCTCGGTGAATTTGAAGAGCTGGTTTTGCTTATGGTAGCAGCCCTGCACGATGAAGCTTACGGTGTAGCCATCCTTGAGAACCTGGAAAAGAAACTTGATAAAAAAGTGAACATCAGCGCGGTTCATGTTGCGTTAAAGCGCATCGAAGGCAAAGGCTTTGTAAAATCACGTTTTGGCGGAATCACAGAAGACCGTGGCGGGAGAAGAAAAAAGTACTACGTGATCACTGCGTTAGGCAAAAAAAATGCTTGACAACCAGTATGCACTGCGTACCAGTATTTACATGCAAATTCCGAAAATATCCTTTGGATGATAAAACTACTTTACGGTCTATTTCTTTTATATCCAATACGCATAGCCAATACATAGATGAAAATCACTCCTCCTCACCGAGCCCTTCAATTCCTGCGATGGTTTTGCCGGGAAGATTATCTCGAAGAGATTGAAGGGGATTTAACAGAAGTTTTTGAGAAGCAATGTGAAAGCTCTCCGCGTCAGGCAAACTGGAAATTCAGGTGGAGTGTAATCAAATATTTCAGGCCGGAGTTTATCAAGTCGTTCAGGAACTATCAACCCTCAAGCAGTATGGTAAAAAATTACATGACAATCGGATGGCGAAATCTTTTGCGCAACAAAGCTTATTCGTTTATTAACATCACCGGGCTGGCAGTAGGTATTGCGTGCAGCCTGGTCATCTTCCTCTTCGCTTATGGCGAATGGAGCTATGATCGCGGATATGCCAAAGGTGACCGTGTTTATCGTATTGGCGTATCGTTTTTTAACATTGGGAATTTTGCTTCAGGTCCGGAACGCTTGCTGGAAGTATTGCCGAAAGAATACGCAGGCATTGAAACTGCAACACGAATCCAGAAGGATCGCGATGTAAACGTCACGGTGAAGAAAGAGACATTTCAGGAACCGTTTGTTTTTTACACCGATTCCGCTTTTTTCAAAATCTTCGACTACCATTTCATTCACGGCAATAGTAAAACCGTACTGCGGGGTCCCAATGAAATTGTGTTAACAGAAGCGTTAGCCTTAAAATATTTTGGTAAGGTTGATGCGTTAGGAGAAGTTATTGAGATTGGAAAAGAAAAAATACCCTATACCGTTACGGGGGTGGTGGCTTCCCAAAGCTTTAACACACATTTAAAAACCAATGCCTGGCTATCGATACAAAGTAAACTTACCGGAAGTCCGATCTGGTCTTCTGCTGCATTCTATAGCTATGTTTTGCTGCGTAATAACCAAACGGAAGCGAACCTGAGAGTCGCATTGGATAAAACTATTGAAACCAAAGTTTTTCCGGAATCCGGTCAGCCGATGGGTTTTAAAAACCTGGACGAATACATTAAGAACGAAAACTCCATTAAGTTTTTTGTCCATCCGCTTAAGGATATTTATCTGAAGTCAAAGCTAAATTTGGAAATTATGCCGGGTGGCGATGAGTCGAACATCATAATTTTTGCTGCGATTGCTGTGTTCATTCTGCTCCTGGCTTCCGTAAACTTTATCAACCTGACTACAGCCCGGGCTGCGCGGAGAGCAAAGGAAGTAGGTATCCGTAAAACAATGGGTACTTCACGCAGCAGGCTGATTGGTCAATTCCTGCTCGAATCCATGATGACCAGTACATTCGCGATGTTCCTGGCTATGTTGCTGGCAGAGGTCTTCCTGGTAATCTTTGAATACGTAACGGGCACAGTGCTGCTAAGCTCAATCTGGCGAAGTCCATTTACGGTAATACTATTTTTGGGCTTTTCACTAATTGTCGGGTTGCTTTCAGGCATCTATCCGGCTTTTTATCTCACAGCATTCTCTCCGATTAAAGTATTAAAAGGAAATACGTCAGTAAGCGCAAGAGGCGGATTCCGAAATTTTCTTGTGGTATTTCAGTTTTCTGTTTCTATTATCCTGATTATTTCCGCAATCATTGTTCAGCAGCAATTGCATTTTGTCCAGAACAAAGACCTGGGATTTAATCAGGATAATATCGTAACGATTGACAACACAGATTTACTGGCTGAATCAGCAGAAGCATTCAAAACTGATCTCGACCGCCAGACAGGTGTTATTCAATCCAGCTATCACACGGGTGAGCCGGGGAGCAAACGTATTATGAGTTTTTACACATACCAAACTCCAAAAATGGAACGTCCCATTACCATGCATACCTATTTTGGCGATGATCATTACATGGACTTGTTAGGCATGAAGCTTGTAAAAGGGAGAGAGTTTGACGGTAAAATTGCATCGGATTCATCCGGTCTTATCCTCAATGAAGCCGCTGCCTCAGCCCTTGACCTGGGAGAGAATCCTATTGGAGCCAAAATCAATGAAGATCTGATCGTGATTGGAATTGTTAAAGATTTTCATTGGGAAACGCTGCGCAATACTATCGCTCCGGTTGCCATTATGATGAATGACCGTAAAAGTCAGCTTGCCTACAAGTTGCAGGCAGCAGCCATTCCCGATTTTCTTAAGACTGCAGAAGCAAAATGGAAACAAAGGGGCATTGATGAGCCCTTTCAATATCATTTTGTTGATGAAAACTTCGGTGAGCTTCTCAAAAAAGAGGAGGTGTTTGGCAAAGCTATTAATGTGTTTACGCTGCTGGCAATTTTAATTTCATGCCTGGGTCTGTATGGTCTGTCAGCATACACTGCTGAACAGCGTACGAAAGAAATCGGGATCAGAAAAGTGTTGGGCGCATCAATCTTCAACATAGTTTTTATGCTGAACAGGAAGTTTACACTTTTGGTACTGTTGGCTATGGCGATCAGTATTCCTGTTTCAATTTATGCCGGCCAAAAATGGCTGCAGGGCTTTGCCTATCATATCGAGTTGGGGGTCGGAGTCTTCCTGATTTCAATTGTTTTAGCGCTACTGGTTGCCTGGATTACGGTGGGTTATCACTCCATCAAGGCATCTGTTATTAACCCGGCCGATACATTGAAATACGAGTAGCTAACTGTTTAATTGCTCAGTCGACTGGTAAATAAACTTCACCAATTCGTCCTCGGTTCTTTGGCGATATGTCCACCAGTTTCGGCTAAACACCCGATGATAGTGCCAGTGCTTTTGATTTAACAAAGCGGGAATGTAGGCATGTGGCTCTTTAACTGTTAGAGTCGATTGATACAGCTGATCGTCTGTAAGGATTGCACCGGAATAATATTTGACATCCCGGATAGTAATGTCAGTGAAGGGCATCTCATTCAGAGGGAATGATAGTTTCGAATACTTAGCAGCTCCGGCACTTACCAGATGCCTGTTCAGGTACCAGCCCGATGAGTAAGCGTATGGCTCTTGCTCAAAGCCTTCAAACTTATGTTCAGAAACTTCATGTACATATTCGAGGTATTTTTTTAAGAGCTTCGGGCCTTCATTTTTAATTCCCTGCAGCTTAAAATCCTCCGGCTCAATGCTGGAGAACACAATGATCTTTTCACGTGCCCTCGTTACGGCAACATTTAATCGATTCTCCCCGCCCGCCACATTCAAGCTTCCAAATTGCATGCTCAGCTTTCCGTTTTCATCGGGCGCATAGCCGATTGAAAAAATAATAATGTCTTTTTCATCGCCTTGTACATTTTCAATATTCTTAATGAAAAGCGATTGAGGCAGTTGAACGCCTTCGCGGCTTGCCTTTTCCTCCATCAAATCCATGATCATGAATTGTTGCGGAGCATTGAATGTGATAATACCCATTTCCTTATCCGGAAATCGCTGAATCATATAGAGTGCAAAGTCAACCACTGCAACTGCCTCAACGAGATTGGTATTATTCGACCACTCGCCAGCTACTTTGTGGAAAGTAATCGGAGCATCCTGTTTATTAATAATGTTCCGATCGGGTAAAAGTTTAAGCCGGCCTTCGTAGAAAAATTGATTAGAGAATTCAATCAACGGAAGTGACTGGCTGCGATAATGTCCCTGCAAATGAACCGTTGGCAGATATCTGCCGGTAAGCTCCAGCAAAGAACTGACTTCCAGATCCGGTACTTCTGTTTCATCTTCCTTCCAGCGTACCTGGTAAAGCTCAAACGGTTTCAATTGTTTGTCATCACCGGCAATAATAACCTGCTTACCGCGATACATAGCCGGGATTCCGCGTTCTGCAAAACACTGTGAGGCTTCATCGAAAATCACCAGGTCAAACAATTGTTCCATAGGAAAAATGGCTGATACTGCTTCAGGTGATGCCATCCAGCACGGAATAAGATTGAAAAGCTCATCCGAAAATTCAGCAAGAACTTTTCGAACAGGCCAGATCTTTTTCTTCTTTGAAACCTGATGACGCAGATCGCGATACGTGACGCGGTTATTCAGCCGGTTGTATTCAATTGTTTCATACGTACGTTCACGGGCACGAACTTTCAGAATCTCATTGCTCAGTGATTGCTTTTCAGCGACATTTTTTTGAAGCGATGTTTCCATCTCCTCCATTTTAAAAGTTGAGACGATTCTTAGAACCGGATATTTTATTTCAATGTGTTCGATCCATGCAAGGCGAATACTATTCTGAAACAGTTCTTCGAGTGTATCGGCATTCCATACCTGTGCACTTTCATAAAGCTTTGCGATAATCTCGCTCTCAAATCCTTTCAAGGAATTTTTTAACTTATCGAAATCGATCAGGTTATCAAAATCACTGCGAAGTGTTTCCAAAAAAATCTGTGACAGTTCGGTCTTGCCAATTAATGCGCGAATCTGGTAGGGCGTCAGATACCTTTCCCAAATGGTTCGTTGTTCCGGAATCCTGCCGATGATTTTAAGAACTGACTCAAGTAATTCCACGAATTGCTGATGTGATATCTTTTGAATGTTAACAGCCTCTCTAAGCTCCCGCAAAGAATGAAACATTTCTTTAGCGCGTACAGCTTTTCTCTGCCGGACAAACCATGTTTTAATCCGGGCAACATTCTCTTCAAAAACCGGTGTATCTGAAAAAGATTTTCGCTCGCGTATCAGGGCAAGCTGATGCTCGAGGTTAAGCCGATTGTCAATTCGCTGTTCAAGAGTTAACAGTCCTTCTTTATTGCCACTTAGTTTATTGGCAATCAAAACACGCTTCAGAAAAAACCTGTCTTTGGCAAAAAATCTCCAACGTATAGTCTTGATGAGGTTGCCCCGCGCCTCCATCCTATGGTGCAATGCAAGCTGTGCAGCCATAAGCTGCGGCATCGTTAATGTGGTTTCAATTCCTGCATCATCATAGCAATTCACACACAAATCTTCCATCTCATCCAGCCAGTCGAGGGTAATCTGTTCATCTTCTGTAGCCATGAGTTTTTGGAAGTATCTGTACTTCGTATCACTGTCAAGCAGCTTAATGATCTCGTCAACATCCTGCTTTCTGCTGAGCAGTGATTCACTCTCATCAATATTGAGTGCACGGTTCAGAACAGCTCTCAGTTCCTCTTGAATTTGGTTCTGAAATTCAACAATACTGCTAACAGTTTGTTCAAGCGTTCGCAGATCACTCAAGGAATAATTGGCAAAAGACCTTCGGTTTCTCCAACTGTAATTATCGTGTTCAAACAATATTGCGTACCGCACAAAACTCCTCAGCTTGATAATAAAATCCCGAATTGTCGAAAAATCAAACTGCCGGTATTGCTGCCGGATATCAATCAGGCCCGCGTGCGGATCGGATGTTAAATACAACTCTTTTATACTGATTCCACATTCCTTTTCATCAAACAGGGCTTTGCGGAATTCTTCGAGTTCTTCCGTAAGCTGATCAATGGTGTGGCACACGTATAAAAACCTCCGCTCTAGCTGGATAACATCGAGGCTGCGGTTCTGCTGTTTAAAATCTTCGATCCGGTCAATTTGACGCGCGATCTTATCATATACCGTTTTACGATCGTTTCTGAAATCGTGAATCAGTCCGAGAAAATCTTCCATGCCGATTTTCTTCAAACGTTCGTATACCACGTCAAGTGCCACACGTTTCTGGCAAACCATCAGGATCTTTTTTCCGGAAGCAATACCATCCGCAATTAAATTCGCAATCAATTGCGATTTGCCCGTACCCGGAGGGCCTTGCACAACAACCGACCGGCCATCTTTAACAACCCGAAGTGTATGTTCCTGATACGCATCCTGCGGAAAGGGCGTGTGAATCTTTTCTTCTTTTACCGATGAAACCCATTGGTTAATCGGCTTGCCGGAATCCAACACTCGTTGTGAGAAAAATTCCTCCAGATCAGCAAACGATTCATTTTCAATCAGCTTTAAATAATCAGGCACGAGCTGTGAGCCAGCTTGCGGAAAAATTCCAAGCACAGCCTCCTGAAATAATTTTAACTCACCCTTATTATGAATCTTTTCAAACTCATCTTTTTTGAATTCCTGAAACGGAATCAGCTCATCGGTAAATGTATCCGGATTGAAATTAAGCTCGATTGAATCTTTCAGCAACTGATACAGCTGGGTTCTGAAAACTGTACTGTCTTTGTCGAAATCATCAAAGGTTGTCTCTGGCAGCTCGTCTGTGAGTGCTGCTTTATTGTAAAAAGAATACGCAAGCAGGAAAGACTTGTTAAGTGTTATGCCGGCATCCTCACGCAGCTGAATTACCCACTGACTATTCTCCTCTACAATGGAAACAGGAAAATATAGTAACGGGCATCTTACCGATGTGCCATCCGTAAATTTTCCGCGGATCATTGGCCAGCCAATGTGCAGATCGTTAGAGCCACGCTCTTCAAAAATAAATTTATCGATGCGCTGCAGTTTTTTCAGCTTCGCACTCGCCAGGTTAACAGCCTCCACCCGACTGTCAAGCAGCGCACAAACTTTCCGGGTTTTACCTGCAATCAATGATTGAATAATCTCAAAAGACTTCTCACCGTTCAAAAAGCTCAGCTGATGCAGATCCATCAGTTGTTCACTGTGAAGCCGCAGTACTAACAGCGAGCGATTATTTCCGCTCAGGTTGGTGAGCCTCCGCAGATAGGTACGAAGGATATGATGGGTATTATGGATCAACAGTGATATAGGGAAACAGCTTTCCCAAGTTATTTTTATCAATTAACGGGATTCTGCTAAGATCATCAACAGATTTGAAATTTCCATGCTGAAACCGGTAGGCGACAATGGCGCTGGCAATCTTACGCCCAAAATACGGATGAGCCGCAAGCGTTTTCTCATCTGTCGTGTTCAGATTGATCCTTTTAACGTTAGCCGGATCCGGCAAGTATGAAGCAGAAATTATTCTTTTTACAACCGCTGTATCGAGTCCGTAAACTTCTCTCAGTTGTTCTTGCGTAAAAAATCCACCCAGCTTGTCGCGGTATTTTACTATCCTCTTCGCCAATGCCGGGCCGATACCGTAAATCTTTTCTAATTGAAGAGTATCCGCTTCGTTGAGGTTGAACTGAGCTTTTTCTTTCAATGATTTTTCGCGGGCAGAAAATTCCTTCTTTTCAAAAGATGGTTTTTCTTTAGTTTCCGGAAGCAGAATGTGAGGTACGAGATTCGCATAAAAGGACGAGTCCATTCCGTAAAGCTTTAACAGATCAGATTTGACCCTGTATCTGCCACCTTTATTCCGATAATTAATAATCCGAGCCGCAAGCTTATCGGTAAAGCCGAGAGAAATGAGCTCATTTTTTGTTGCTGTATTAGGATCAAAATTAAAATAAGCGAACTCTTTCTTACTTATTTCAGCTCGTTGTTCTTCCTTTTGCTCCACCATCCAAAGCCTGGTAAGACTGTCGAGCTCTGCCTGATCTTTAGAAAAATCAGTTGGTCGGATACTTACCCACCAACGGGTTAACGGCTGCGAGAAAATAGCAATGGTGATAATAACCAGTAATCCGACAAACCCATTGGTTTGGGCACGTGTCGTTCCGAAAAAATTCCTGATCGTTTTTTTTAAGCCGTTCACTACAGAGATTTTCAGGTGCACAAGGAATACAGAACCTTGTAAAAAATCTATAGGAGTAACTCCTACGCAAAAATGGGTGAGCTGTAATTATCTTTTGCTAATTTCGACTTATCTAATTATTCGCTCCATTGACCGAAGAACAGGAGAAATCGTTTGTTAAGCTTGTTAATGAGAATCAGGGCCTGATTCACAAGGTTTGTATTTTATACGAAACCGACAAAGAATTACGCAACGATCTGTTCCAGGAAATTGTGCTCCAGCTCTGGAAATCGTTTCCAACGTTCCGGGGTGAAGCAAAAATTACCACGTGGATGTACCGGATTGCGCTGAACACGGCCATCTCGGGCTTGCGCAAGCTGGGGCGGAAAATCAAAACCGAAGAGCTTGATGAATTTCATTTCAACATCTCCGACCATCCGGAAGATCATTTTGAGGAAGACTTTCAAAAGCTTCAATGGGCCATTCGCCAGCTCACAGAAATTGAGCGCGCCATGATCATGATGGCGCTGGACGAAGTACCCTACGATGAAATTGCCGGAAACATCGGTATCACTCAAAACAATGTTCGGGTGCGGATGAACCGCATCCGTGAAAAAATACGAAACCTCATACGCTAACGCTATGGAACTGGAAGACTTGAAGCAGATTTGGAAAAGCCAGGAGCAGGGTTACGAACCTAAAAAAGAATCAGAGATTGCTTTTATGCTCAAGGGAAAAAGCAATTCCATTATTGGTCAGCTTAAGCGCAATGTTTGGTTCGAACTCATTTTTACTATTGCCTGCAGTATCGCACTCAGTGTGTACACGTTTACACTTGAAAGCGGAGCAATCATGTGGACAATTATTTCGTTATTGGTGCTTTTTGCCGGCTACCTGTTTTATTATGTGAAGAAGCTTATGCTGTTGGGAAGGTTTGATGCTTCGGATGAAAACATGAAGAGCAGCCTGCAAAGTTTGTATGAAAAGCTTCGTGTTTACATCAGCTTTTATAAAAAAAGCTACGCTATTTTATACCCGGTTTATTTCTGCCTCGGAATTCTTTTCGGAGCGCTGGATACCGGAATGGATGGCTTTCTCAATCGGATGAAAGATCCGAAAACCGTGCTCCTGCTAACTGTGCTCACAGGGTGTTTTTTTATTTTTACGTTTATCGCTACCAATTTTTATTTAAGAAAGCTCTATGGAAACCACCTCAATAAACTAAAAGAGCTTCTGGAAGAGCTGAAAGGTTAGCATTTTACCCCAAAGCTTTTCTTTTTACCCCACATTTTGCGTGTCGAACCAAACCCTGACATTGCATTACCAGTTAAAGCCACTGTGCAGATATCCTGTGCTTTAGTTTCCATGAAATCAGATGTACCTTCGCCCCTGTCCGGTGAGATTCCCATGAACTTGAGTCAAAGGCTTAATTCCCCTTTTCCCTATTATCTGAACGATGATCGTAAGAATACACTTCTGGCGCTGGCCGTTGGCTTGTTCGTAATCTTATTTCATGTTGTTTATAAAACTCCGGGCAATCCGGGGATTAATCTCACGCTTGCACAAAAAGCCCTTTTTGGAGGCGTTACATTCGCTGTTCTGTTTATTCATATTGTGCTGATTCCGAACATTTTCACATTCTCTTTTGTGGATAGTCTGCACTGGACAGTGAAAAAATACATTTTACATGTTCTCTGGATTTGCTTTGTAATCGCTTGTTTTAATGCAGCGATCGACAAGCTCTACATCTGTCCCGATAAACCTTTAGCGGAAATTATTCCACATGTATTCCAGCAAATCGCATTAACCGGCATTATTCCGATAGCGATCATGACATTGCTCTTCAAAAACAATTTATTGCAACAGAACCTCAAAAGTGCCATTGGGGCCAACCAGGAAATCAGTAAAATCAAAGATCTGAAGAGTGAAGTTTCTAAAAGCTCGAACAGCAGCATTACCATTTATTCCGATACGAGCGAAACCCTGACATTTAAACTTCCCGATCTGCTTTTTATTGAGGCGGATGATAATTACTCAACTGTGATTTGGAAAAACGGGCATGGCATTGAAAAGAAGCTGCTTCGGATCAATTTAAAAAATATTGAAAGTCAGCTGAATAATACCTACGCCATCCGCTGCCACCGATCGTACATTGTAAATGTACATGCCATCGCCAATATTACCGGAAACACTAACGGGTACAAGCTGCAGATCAGGGATTCAGATTTTTCTATCCCGGTTTCAAGGCCAAAGGGCAAAGAACTAATGGATAAGATCAGCCAACTCAGAAATATGATGGAGCTCTATTGATCCCCGCTCACCCCACGCGCAAGTCAGTTCACCACACCGGTTGTTAGCAACCACAAAAACCCCTCTGTTAGCCTCATTCAGGTGAGAATACGAATCATTTAAAATGCCAGGGCGTAATGTTGCTGTAAACAAATATTACTGTCATGCAAAAACTATTACTTTCCCTATTCGCGCTCGTTGCCTTTGCAAGCACTGTTGCTGCGCAAGAAAAAGCAGCTCCCCGTACTGAATACTCAGTTTCGCTTTCAGAAAATAAGATTCAGGTTAAACCCGGTGAATCAAAAGACATTACTGTTTCAATTTTACGTTCAAAATCATTTTCCCGTAGCGAAGCAAAGCTTGGTCTTTCTTCAGGGCTGCCGGAAGGCATAACCGTAACCTATGCTCCTTCAGAAGGCATGTTTGAAAGCACTGTAGCCACCCTTACTGCTGCCGCAGATGCCAAAGCTGGTGAGTACCAGGTTATCCTCAAAACCACCCTAAACAACAAAACAAAAGGTTCAATTGTGAAGCTGGTAGTGGGTGAGGGCATTATTGCTAAAGATGCAGTTACCGCTAATTAATGTCTGCCTGAGCTTGTCGAAGGCTTATTAGAAGGTTTCGACAAGCTCAACCTGACAAGCGTTTCTTAATAATTCACAGAGAGTTAATGCCAAAATCGACTCATTTCCTTTTCAGGATTTAAAAATTAGGTGAGATTTGCGGTAAGTCTGCCATATGAAAAAACTCATTATCCTTATTTTGTTTATCAGCTCTGTTTTCACTGCCTTTGGCTGGGGCGCAACCGGACATCGTGCGATCGCGCTTCTTGCTGACAAGCACCTTAATAAAAAAGCCCGATTAATAATTGAGCGCATTCTGCAAGGTCAGCCATTGGCCATGACGGGGCCGTGGATGGATGATATCCGCTCTGATTCAACATACAATTTTGCAGAAACCTGGCATTATGTAACCATTGAGGACAATGAGACCTATCAGCATAGCAAGAAAAGCTCAACCGGAGATTTAATTGAAGCTCTTGAACGTATCATTGCTGAATTAAAATCGAAAAAACTTTCTGCTAAAGAAGAAGCTGAGAAACTTAAAATGCTCATCCACCTGATTGGTGATATTCATCAGCCGTTGCACGTAGGAAGAAATGATCAGGGCGGAAACAGTATAAAGCTCACCTGGTTTGGCACGAACAGCAATCTGCACCGGGTATGGGACAGTGATATGATTGACGGCTCGAAGCTTAGCTATACCGAGCTTGCCAACGCCCTGCCGAAGGTTGATGCACTCCGGATTAAGAATTTGCAGCGTGCTACCATTCGTGATATGGCTGCCGAAGCAATGACATACAGAACCCAAATCTACGCATACGGAGATGGAAAACTCGGGTACCAATACAACTATAAAAATTTTAGTACCGTGCTGGACCAAATATCAAAGGCAGGAATCAGGCTTGCGGGTATACTTAATGATATCTACGGCAAATAAAACCAGCTTTTTTTGTTTTCGCAGAATTGATTCGGACCTATGAGATATTTTTAAAGCGGAATCAAATACTCCGGGCTGTTAAAGCGCGGCAGAAAGAAACACAGGATACCCGCGATACAGCGCTATTCAGCAAGTGTTCTCATTGCGCAACCAGGATGTTGTGAGCAGGCTCAATAAATTGTATCTCTCTTAATTTTATCCCAAAACAGTAACCTTCCGAAATTCGATGAGTATCCCATGGATAACATCCACCTTATGCTCAAGAATTTCCTGCTCATCGCTACCCGCAATCTTCTAAAAAGAAAAGTCTATTCATTCA
>CAZHQP010000038.1:0-13780 GCA_964534735.1 uncultured Roseivirgaceae bacterium | reverse complement strand
TTGTAGATTAGAAAATAAGAAAGCAAAACGGTGGTCATCATCATGGCGATGGTAATGGAAAAACCATACGCAGCCTCCATGTGAGTTGAGTTCTGGAAATACAGGATCATCATCACACACCCAATCCATAAGATTGTGTTAACACTGGGAATATAAATCTGCCCTTTCAGATTGCTCGGCTGTCGCACCGCAACCCGCGGCCAGAAGTTCAGGCTCATTGCTTCACTTATCAACGTAAACGATCCGCTGATCAATGCCTGCGAAGCAATAATGGCTGCAGCCGTTGCTATGAAAATGCCTGGAAGCAAAAACCATTGCGGCATCATTTCGAAAAAAGGATTTCTTCCGCTAAGAACCGGATCGCCCTGATGCAACAGCCACGCAGCCTGGCCCATATAATTTGCAATCAAACAGATTTTTACAAAACCCCATGTGATACGAATGTTTTTTCTTCCGCAATGCCCGAGATCGGAATACAAAGCTTCTGCACCGGTGGTCGCCAGAAAAACCGCACCTAACAGCCAGAACCCATGTGGATATTTTATCAATAAATTCCAGGCATAAACGGGATTCAGGGATTTAACAACTTCCGGGAAGTGAATGATCTGACTGATCCCCACCACTAATAACACCGAGAACCAGATAAACATAACGGGACCAAAGGCAGTACCCACTTTTTGTGTACCAAACCGTTGGAAGAAAAAAAGCAGAGAAAGAATAACAACAACAATCGGAACGGTTGGAATGTGCGGAATGATCATTTCCAATCCTTCCACAGCAGATGCAACCGAAATTGGCGGGGTGATGATTCCATCCGCCAGCAACGTGGTTGCACCCAGTATGGTGGGAATCACTAAATACTTCCCGTATCGCTTCACCAATGCGTACAATGAAAAAATTCCGCCTTCACCCTGGTTATCGGCCATAAGTGTGAGCGTGATGTATTTAATAGTTGTCTGGAAAATCAATGTCCAGAACACGCACGATACTCCACCCAGCACAAGCGTTTCATCAATCGTACGCTCACCTACAATTGCCTTCAGCACATACAACGGACTGGTGCCGATGTCTCCGTAGATGATACCCATCGCTACTAGCAAAGAGGCCATAGTGATCCTGTTCGAATGATTATCCGATTTCATTTTTAAATAATATAGTTGTTGAATTATCCTGCTACGAACCGATAGCCTACTCCGGATTCGGTGATGATGTGCACCGGACGATTCGGATCGGTTTCAATTTTCTTTCTAAGCTGAGCTATAAAAACTCTTAAATACTGTGACTCACTCTTGTATGATGGCCCCCACACCAGGTTAAGCATGTATTGATGGGTAAGCACTTTACCTTCATTCTTTGCCAGTAATGTCAATAAAGTATACTCCGTGCTCGTAAGCTTAACCACTGCGTTATCCTTTTTAACAACCCTGCCCGCAAAATCAATTGTCAGATCATTGAATGCGATTACCGGAATATTGTCATCTGCTGCAGCTCTGCGCAAAGCCGAGCGAACACGCGCAACAAGCTCGCCCGTACGAAACGGTTTAACTAAATAATCATTCGCACCATTGTCAAGTGCTTTGATGATATCATCTTCATCACTCTGCACCGATAAAATAATTACCGGGTTTGAATACCATTCACGCAGATGTTTTAATACCTCATGCCCATTCTGATCAGGCAATCCAAGATCAAGCAACACCAGATCAGGCGGATGGCTGGATACCGCAGTGATTCCTTCCTTAGCGGTAGTGGCTTCTATAACAGTATAGTCGAACGACTGCAATGTTATGCCCAGCAGCTTCCGGATTTGCGCTTCATCATCGATCACCAGAATTGTTGCCTTACTCATTTTTCAATCCGTTTAAGTATGATGTGTCTGCCGGAATCTCAATCGTAAACAGTGCCCCGCTCAGTGGAAGATTTTTTAATGTTATCGTTCCATTGTGCGCCTCCACAAAGCCTTTCGCAATGGATAACCCGAGACCGGTTCCGCCCGGACGAGAGCCTTTCAACCTGTAAAACTTACTGAATACGTTATCAATCTCATTTTCCGGAAACCCCTTTCCATTATCAGCAACCGTAAGAATAAGCTTCTCATCAATGCAATCTGCACCCAGCATGATTGTAGTTTCCTCCGGGGTGTACTGAATCGCGTTGTTAAGCAAATTATAGAGTACCTGCTCCATTAATCCAAAATCAAGCTTAAACAATGGCATCGATTCCGGAATGTGAACAGTGATCTTATGCTCCAGCATGACCGGTTCAACCTGCTTAATAACGGTATATACCAGCTCTTCTATATTGCACCAGTCTTTCTTGATCTTGAATGCTCCGGATTCAAGTCTCGACATACTTAATAAATTCTCAACCTGGCGGTTTAATCGAAGAGAAGCCGTTGCTATTTCGTTCAATAGCTCTTTTCTTGTTTCGTCAGAAAGATTTGACGCAGTAGTAATCAGGTTATCGGTTGATCCGAGAATGGTTGTGATGGGCGTCCTTAATTCATGTGACAATGAATTAAACAGCGTATTATAAAACTTCGCCTCGTTTGCTTTCTCTTCTTTAATGCGAACTTCTTTCTCTGCCTTCCGGATCCTGAACGTGAGTACTGCGTGGATCACCACAATCAGAAAGTACATAAATAATAAGATCCGGTCTTCCGTAGTACCAACAGTAAACGTGAATCGGGGAGGAATAAAAAGATAATCCCATAACAATGCACTTAATAAAGCCGCAATAATCACAGGAACAATATCCAGGAACATAGCCAGAATAGAAACTGTTACCAGCAATAAGAAAGCTACAACGCGATAGTCGAGTAGATTATAAAACAACAAGCCAATAGTGGCTATTCCACCAACCGCAAGGATGCTGATCAGATATTGATTGCTTTTGCTAAGAGTATAGAGGCTTCGCTTTTTCAAGGATGTTATTCCTGACTGACACGTCAAAAGTACGGCTTGTGTTATAAATACAATGTCAGGAAAGTGCCTTCCGGCATAAAGATTTTATAAAGAAAAAACCCGGCTGTAAACCGGGCTTTTTGTCAGGTTGAGCTTGTCGAAACCTGAACTTATCGAACTCTTAGCCTTCGACAGGCTCAGGCTGATACATAAACTTTAAAACTTCACCGGAATTTTTACCAAAGTGGTTTCCCAGCCGATATACATCGTGCTTTTACCCGTACCGGCCGGATCATCAAAGGAGATCGCAAGCGCCTCAACTTCTGCGTCAGTTTTTCCTACAGGAACGTTGAATCGAACAACATCCTTGCCTTCTTCATATTCATAAGCTCCCCACGTATCAAGCTTGGAGTTGAAAATGATTGTCCATTCTGTTGCGTTTGGAATTGCATATAGTGAATACGTTCCTGCCTTTACAACCTTATCACCAAAGGTTACATCTCTGAACAACTTGATTTCCGTTGTTTCGTTTGCACCCAGGCGCCAAACTTTTCCGAATGGTTCCGTACCACCCAGCATGGTTCTGCCTTTTTTCTGAGGCCTGCCGTAAATAACTTTTGCTACCGCAGTTGATCTTCTGCCATTTTCACGGAGATACGCAACATCAGCCGGACTTGGATCAAGTGCCGGAAGCTTTTGCGCGAACGCAATTTCACTAACGATTAAAGAAAGTATGACAACAAAAAGAATTCTCACGTTTTTCATAATAATGGGTTTAAACGATCAATGTATACGACAAGCAAATGTCATCCGAATCGTTTCCGGTGAACGGTTAAAATTGGTGACGATCACAAATTTTTAACAATTGCTTTTTCCGGCAAGGCATACTCAAGTCCCCAATCTTTCAACGCTGAAAAAACGGGTAGAAGAGCCTTGCCCTTATCCGTCAGGAAATACTCTACCCGGGGTGGTATCTCCGGATAAATTACACGATGAATTAATCCATCCCGTTCAAGGTCGCGTAATTGAGTTGTGAGCATTTGCTTGCTTACGTCTTTCAGCATCATGCTCATTTTCCCAAAGCGGTTAATGTCATTATTAATAAGGTGAAGAATTAGAATTTTCCACTTTCCACCTATCAAACTCATGGTTGCCGTTACCGGGCAGTTCACCAGATCGAATATATCAACTTTCATAACATATTGATTTTCAATAATAGTCACAAAATAATGACTATATCATTTTTAAATACCTACTAACAATAATAGAACTATTGCCGTACACTTGCAATACAATTTTGCACGCGGCAAAGAATCACATCAACAACTAAATCAGAGTCACATGAAAAAATATGTTATCACCGGGTCGGTTGGTCATATCAGCAAACCCATTATAGAAGGTCTTGTAAAAGACGGAAAAGAAGTAACCGTTATTACAAGCAATGCCGGTAAGGTTAAAGAAATTGAATCGCTTAATGCCAAAGCATTGGTAGGCTCTTTGTTTGATCAGGCATTTGTTACGAAAGCGTTTAAGGGTGCAGATGTTATCTACACGATGATCCCACCGATCTGGCAAACTAATAACTGGCGCGCATCACAAAATGAGATCGCGGAAATCTATACAGAAGCAATTAACGCAAATAAAATCACGCATGTGGTTAACCTCAGCAGTGTAGGCGCACATTTGGGAGAAGGCTGCGGACCAGTTAACGCGGTAGCGGATTTTGAAAAATCACTTAACAAAATCTCCGGATTAAATGTGAAGCATCTCCGGCCATCATCGTTTTATTATAATCTGCTGAACCAGATCCCGATGCTGAAACATGCTGGCATTCTGGGCGCCAACTACGGTGATACCAAACTTGCGCTCGTGCATACGAACGACATCGCAGCTGTTGCACTGGAAGAATTATTAAATCCGACCTTTACCGGAAGCTCAGTGCGGTACATCGTAAGCGACATGGTTACCGGGAATGAAATTGCGGAAACCCTGGGCAACGCCATCGGGAAAAAAATTCCGTGGGTTGTGTTTACCGATGATCAGCTTTTGAAAGGTTTGATTGACGGTGGTGTTCCGCCAACACATGCGCCAGCCTTTGTTGAAATGGGTGTTGCACTGAGAACCGGTAAAATGCAGGAAGACCTTGAACGCAATAAACCTTTATTTGGAAAGATCAAGCTTGCCGATTTTGCCAAAGAGTTCAAAGCAGCATACAATGCGTAATTAAAAATGTCAGGAGTTGTCTGATTGGGCAACTCCTCATTTTTGCTTTCAGCAATTACGGTTGTAGCTTATGCACTTGATTTTTAATTTGAGATGAAACCTGAAAGCACTGGAAGATCGATTGCCCTTGCTGCATTATACTTTTTATTCGGGACCATCATTACCGTTTGGTTTATTGCGCGCAAGTTCTGGCTTTACGACAGTGTTACCCTGATGATCCTGTCCGGAAGCATTGCCGGAGCAAAATGGCTGATCCAATTGCTGGCTGCGTTAATCATTCTTCGTGAGAAACGCTGGGTGTTCATTAAAAACATCGGATTAGTTTGCCTGATCGGTTCAGGGGCACTATTAATTTATTATTTCCTGCCGACAACCTGGGGCTTTGCCAGCCTGACCGTCTCCGTTGCATTCTCAGTTGTGATCATGATTTTACTTTATTACAGAGCCGTCCGCCAATCAGCTGTATCAGTCTATTGGTTCTGGGGATGGATCATCTGTTTGCTCACTGCCATTATGTTGCAGCTCACAGTTGTATTTGATGTGCTCTGACCAGGAACTTACAGCTTTACCATTTCGTTAGCTGATAATACACCATTTGTATGGAATTAGGTATTTCATCGTTTGCCGACATGGCCCCTGACCCGATTACGGGTAAAAAGATTACAGCCGAGCAAAGGATCAACCAGTTGATCGAAGAAGTTAAGCTTGCTGAGCAGGTTGGCCTCGATGTGTTTGCAGTAGGCGAACATCACCGCCCGGATTATGCCGCCTCCTCGCCTGCTGTTATTCTCGGAGCCATGGCTGCGGTTACAAAAAAGATCAGGTTGTCAAGCTCGGTTACTGTGTTGAGCTCCGATGATCCTGTACGGGTGTTCCAGGATTTTGCCACGGTTGATGCATTATCAAACGGCCGTGCAGAGATCATGGCTGGTCGCGGATCGTTCACGGAATCTTTTCCTTTGTTCGGATACAGTCTGAGTGATTACGATACATTGTTCTCTGAAAAGCTTGAGCTGTTATTAAAGATCCGCGAACAGGAGAAAGTTACCTGGAAAGGAAAACATCGTGCGCCCATTAATAATATTGGCATCTATCCGAGGCCTGTACAAACTCCGTTGCCTGTCTGGATTGCCATAGGCGGAACTCCGGAATCAGTTCAGCGTGCAGCAACCCTCGACTTACCGATGATGTTAGCGATCATTGGTGGCACACCTGATCGGTTTGCACCGTATGTGAAGTACTACCGCGATATCTCGAAGGAATTGGGTCATGACGCAACTAAATTACAAGTCGGCATTAACTCGCATACCTACATAGCCGATACTTCTCAACAAGCCGCGGATGAATTCTATCCGGCTTATGCCGATGTGATGACGCGGATTGGTGGAGAGCGTGGCTGGGGTCCGATGACGCGGGCAAACTACGAAATGATGCGCGAGCCAAAAGGTGCGTTGCTTGTGGGAAGTCCGCAGCAAGTTATTGATAAAATTCTTTACGAATACGAGTTATTTAAGCACACACGATTCCTGGCTCAGATTGGTGTCGGCACGATGCCACATGATAAATTGCTTCGGGCAATCGAATTATTCGGTACGGTCGTAGCGCCAGCTGTTAGGAAAGCTATCGGTTAACTTTTACCGTTTCGTGCTTACTCAACAACATTTTTATCCGAAGCACCTTTGCATGAATGGAAGGAGTCAGGTCTGCTGCCAGCGCATTTAACGTAGCGCTCAACTCAAACCGGAAAGAATAATGTTGCAAGGTAAGTTCATAGAGGCTTTGTAGCGCATGAGTTCTGATCATACGCTGTTCATTCTGATTGAGCGCCAGGTAAGTCAAAATATGCCAAACACTTTCAGCGTCTGTTAACGTAAGCTCCAATTTCGGAATCAATTCAATTATAAGGCCTTTAATTTCTTTATGATCAGGGCTTCGTAATAACTTCAGCAAGTGCTCAGCATGTGCTTGAAGAAACTCTGGGTTTTGTTTTACAAGTTGAATAACCGCTCTCATGGCGCGCTGTGCAACCAACTTTTCGTTATGAAATACAAGCCTGAAAAGCTCGTCAAAGCTTGCCTGGTCCTCTACTGACTCCTGAATTCGTTGCTGTCGATCTGTTCTCAGTTTCCTGCCGAGCAACAAATGCGGAAAATGGTTGTTTCTCACAGTTCCTCCTCTTTTTTTATCTTTTTTCTATAAATCAAATACTATACCGTGACAACTCGTGACGAATCGTCATGTTTCCGTGATTCTGAACAGGTAACGTGTAGAACTGTAGATGGATTTCCACAATGCCTTACCGTCACCGATTGGCTAAAAGCCATAAATCAGCTTTAAATAAACGTTTTTTGATTTTTCTACCGATAACAGGCGTAAAATTTGTCCGGTATAAAATCAAAAAGAAAAGTTAATTAAGGTAAAGTTTATGAACATTATTAATCTGAAAAGGTTGATTGGATTAACGCTCGTTGTTCTCGTGGCTTGTCAGTCGAAGGAAAACGAGCAACTTGAGCACAAGCTTGATTCTGTAACGAATGAACTTGAGATATCACGGCAGGCGGTGATGGATTCGAAACAGGTAAAAGCATTGCTGGATTCGATTGACGCAAGCCGCAATGTGACGAACGCGGGTATGGGAAGCGAATCGGAAAATAATATGAGCCGGCTGAACGATATAAATGAATATGTAAAAGATATCAATGTTAAGATGGACCAGATGGAGAAATCTATCAAATATGTCAATAGGATGGCTGCATCCATTCTCACCTTGCAGGCTGATATTGAAGCGCGTACTCAAAAGATTGCGAAACTCGAGGCAGACGCCAAGAAAGTAAGTTCAGCGGATAAAAGCATGATCCTGACTGTTCAACGCAAAGATTCAACAATGGCTGAATTTGTAAAAAGCTGTCAAAGAGATATAAGTGTCTTACAGAGAGCTATGGAAGAAGTGCATGCCAAGAATGCATCAGCTACAGCTGATCTTTACTTCAAGCAGGCAGAAGCGTTAACCTCGGTTGCCAGGAATGTAAACTCGGGAGTCAAGAAAAAAACTGTAAAGCGCGAAGCGCTGGAAATGTACAGGATCTCACTCTCGCTCGGAAAAAAGGAAGCTCAGGACAAGATTAAAGTATTGGAAGCTGATTTATAAGGATCAGTAGCCTGGAGAAACCCAAAACAAGACTAGTCGACAGAAAGGGTTGCCAGCTTATACTTTTCACCTATTTTAAATTCCAGCTGAAATAAATTCTTTTCAATCTGTTGCACTGTACGCGGATTAAAAGAAGAAACTTTATCTTTTTCGGTTTTCATTAAAGATACTTTTTTTGCCTTACCTGTTTCATCGATCTGAACCGTAGTGAAACAATATTGTTTTTTTAGTACACGTTCTTTCTGCTTTACGGTGGGTGACATGTTAGCGTTATCCGGATGCTCATTATACAGCAGATAGAGTGCGTCTTCCTTAAAGAAAATTGCACTTCCGATCAGGCTCTCCAGGCCTGCATACATTTGCTCCTTTTGAATGGTAGTCTTCCATTGCTCAGCCCCTGTTTTATCAAGCGCGATAATGTGCGTTGCGGAAGAATATGTACTGGCAGTAAGCTCTCCGCTTACGTTGAAACCATTTTCAATGGAAAGAGCAAAGCTTCCATTTTTCATCGGCACAATGGTATGAATCCTGATGTGAGCCGGGCTGAACACACCCTTGCGGGAGTATAAATTGTATTCCTTTTCAATAAGCGCAGCTGCAAATTTCTCAAGCTCGAGGCTTGACTGATCCACCCGATAAACACTATAGCTAAGCGCCTCTTTTTTTACATCGTTTGTCAGCCCTGCCAGCAGTAAGCTTCCGTCATTCATAAATTGCAGGTTATACCCCAGTTGCCATATCTTCTCATTGCCATCTGAATCGAAATTATGAATTCGCTGTTTTTTAGTGGTAGGATTGTACATGACTACGAACGGAAATTTCTCAGCATCATTCAGGTAGTAATATGATCCCAGCACGTATATATTTCCATTTTCCGCTACCTGAAAGTCGCGCAGCTTAAAGACCTCATTTTTCAGGTCGTTAAGCTGAACAACCGTTGACCACATCTCGCCTTTTTCCAGACTGATCGCTTTAATGTCGAGCTCCGCATCGTTTTGACGAATGAGCACAATCTGTTTTTGATCCACGGATTTGGCCATCACGATAAACGTGCTACGCGGCTCTTTGCCAAGGTAAACTCCAAACGTTGAAGGATTTGCTTTCCTCAACTTTGCGCCCTTAAAGGAAGTTATGCGTATGGCTGTGCCCAGCAGCACCATATCGGCACTCAATTCCTGAATGTATACAGCCAACTGATCTGCTTTTTTCTCAGGCTTTGAATACAGCATATAGTTTTTATTACCGTTAGCTACAAAGCCTTCGAGGTACGCGGTGCCTTCTTCCGAAAAAAGTTCTGTCCTGATTTCCTTTTGAGTCCCACGCGTGAGGTATTCATCGATTGGGGTGATCAGAATTTTTTTTGGGGAATTAACCTCATATCCTTTTCGGAGGGAAGTATTATAAAAATCAACCCATCCGGTTGCGTCTTCGCTCTCGGGCCCAAATGTGAATTTAAGCTCCTGGGCATTGACTTGTGTCGTTAGCAATACGGGTATAAGGAGGATCAGGGTTTTCATGGCTGTATGCTTTTGTTAACGTAAAGATATCAGCGGCTCAGAAATTTCAAAGCGCTATTGCTTACGCAATCGTTGGCAGTCAACCACTTTTAATGCGGAGATAAAATATTTTCAACTTGAGTGAACCAATGCGCGGGTTAGGACGTTTAACAATTTTGTTAAACATAAAAGTCAAGCCTTGAGCACCGAACAAACCGAGGACCTGATCCGCCAGACAGCCAAGATACTATTCTTCCAAAAAGGCGTTTTAAACGCAACCACGCAGGAAATTGCCGATGAGGCCGGGGTAAACCGGGCACTCATTCACTACTATTTCCGGTCGCGCGAGCAACTGCTCGACACGCTGATGGAAGAGATTGTGAACGAGAAGAAAGGCCGGGTCCGCCCGATCCTGACCTCCAGCATGCCCTTCCGGGAAAAGATTGCTGCATACATCGAGAACATTCTCGACCACGGATTGAAGTATCCCTACATCGAAAATTTCATCATCTCCGAGATCGCGCGCAACCCTGAGAAAGTGAAGATGCTTTGCTTTAAAGACAAGCTTCGCTCAAGTGAGCTGATTAAAGACCAGCTTAATGAGGAGATTGAAAAAGGCAACATCGCCCCGATCTCACCCGAACATTTCATGCTCAACCTTTCCGCCATGTGCAACTATCCGCTGCTCGCCAAAAATGTGATTCAGAATATTCACGGCATGAGCGACACCGCGTATCGGAAATTTTTACAGGAGCGCAGAAACGTAATCTTCCACACCATTTTCAAGGATGAAGCTTTTGCCAACAAGCATTAACAAAAACCCCGTTTACAGAATCCCTTATTTTTTTATGCTAAGAACCAAAACCAGATTATTACTTGCGGCAGTCATTTCAATTCCCGCACTCACACATGCTCAGCAACAACCCGACAGCCTGCTTCAAAGCGCAACGCTGGAGAAGGTTGTGAACTATGCGCTGGACCATCAGCCTGCAGTAAAGCAAGCAGAGCTCGACCAGCAGATCACCGAGAAAACTATTAAAGGAAAACTTGCGGACTGGTATCCGCAGATCAATCTTTCCGCGAACTATCAGCGCAATTTCGACCTTCCGGTTAACATTATCGGGGGAAATGAAGTGCGTTTTGGTGTATTCAATACATCAAACGTTCAGGCCAACGGAACACAAGCTATCTTCAACCGCGATGTAATGCTCGCAGGCAAAACGGCATCGACCGTTCGACTCCAAGCCGGGCAAGTTACTTCGCGGACGAAGATTGACGTGGTGGTGGATGTAACAAAAGCTTTCTATGATGTGCTTGCGACTACGCAGCAAATCAAGGTTGGCCAGGAAGACATTACACGCCTGCAACGCAGCCTGAAAGATGCTACCGCGCAATATAATGCGGGTGTTGCCGATAAAACGGATTATAAGCGCGCAACCATTCTTTTAAAGAATGCACAGGCAACGCTGAAGACCAACGAAGAGATGCTTACCTACAAACAGGAATACCTTAAAACACTGATCGGATATCCAAAAGCAGGCAACCTGAACATCCGGTACGATACATTGCAAATGGAACAGGAAGCATTATTGGATACAAACCAGGAGATCAACTTCAAGCAGCATATTGATTACAAAATTCTGTACACACAAAAGGAACTTCAAAAAGCAAATGTGGCTTACAGTCAATGGGCTTATCTTCCTTCTGCCAATTTGTATGGATCCTACATCTATAATTTTTTGAATGACGACTTCGGCAATCTGTACAACACAAAATTCCCAAACTCCTTTGCCGGGGTAACAGTTTCATTGCCGGTTTTCCAGGGTAATAAGCGGAACAATAAAATTCAGGAGCAGAAGCTTACGCTGAAGCGACTCGATTGGGATCTTTTCAATCTGCAGAATAATCTGACCACCGAATATACCCGCGCATTGGCTGCATACAAAAGCAACCTCAACACGTATTTAACCTTACAAGAAAATGTTGAGCTTGCCCGCGAAGTGTACGAAGTTATTCAGCTTCAGTACCGCAATGGCGTTCGGGCATACCTCGATGTAACGGTTGCCGAAACCGATCTGCAACGCACCCGCATCAATTATTTCAATGCTTTGTATCAAGTATTAGCCAGTAAAATGGATGTACAGCGCGCACTCGGACAAATCAATTATTAATTTATAACCTCTCTATTTATATGTCATTAACCAGATTAACAAGCTTCTTCAGCGCATTACTGATACTCATCGTTTCAGCATGTGGGAATAAAAATCAGCAGGCCGGGCCTCCGGTTCCGCCACCGGTGAACGTAGTAACTGTTCCGGTAACTGTTGCCTCAGCATCGTATTACAATGAATATCCTGCCACCGTGCGGGCGCTCAACGAAACCGAGCTGCGCGCGCAAGTGAACGGCTACATTACTGCTATTCATTTTAATGAAGGCGAAAAGGTAAAAAAAGGCCAGAAGCTTTACTCCATCGATCAGCAGGCATACGAAGCAACCTATCAGCAGGCACAAGCCAACCTGGCTGTTGTAGAAGCAAACTTTGTGAAAGCCCAAAAGGATGTTGAGCGCTACCGCGAGCTTGCCAAAAGCGATGCGATTGCCAAGCAACAGGTTGATAATGCAGAGGCTGCCTACACCGCAGCCCAAAAGCAGGTTGAAGCTGCACGCGCTACAGTAAAGAGTGTTCAGACAAATGTTCGCTACAGTACCATCGTTGCTCCGTTTGACGGAACGATTGGATTATCCAATGTTCGTTTGGGTGCAGCAGTCTCTGCAGGACAAACATTATTGAATACAATCTCTTCAGATGATCCGATTGCGGCAGACATAACCGTTGACCAGCGTGAGATATTTGCATTCACTCAGCTCCAAGCCAAGAAAGCTTTAAAGAATGATTCAACCTTCCGGCTGGTGTTTGGCAACCAGCTTTACCCAGCACCCGGAAAGATCTCAGTAATCGACCGTGCAGTTGATGCAAATACCGGTTCTATCAAAATGCGGCTCACCTTCCCAAACCCCGATCATGCATTACGCTCGGGCATGAGTGGCAAACTGCAAGTGCTTACCACTGCGGGAGATCAAACCATTTTGATTCCATATAAGGCAGTTACCGAGCAGCTCGGTGAGTTCTTTGTGTACGTAACAGTTGCAGATAATAAAGTAACACAGCGTAAAGTATTGCTTGGCAAGCAAATCGGGAAGAACATTATTGTTAAAGACGGTTTGAAAGAAGGGGAAACGATTGTAACCGAAGGTGTACAAAGCCTGCGTGAAGGTTCTGTTATCAATGCAAATCCTCCAGCTGCGCCAGCACAAGGTACTCCCGTAAAATAATTTATCACCCACTCTATATTTTAGACTAATGATCTCAGATGTATTTATAAAACGACCGGTCACATCCATCGTAATTTCGGTGGTGATCGTTCTTGTCGGCCTGATTGCGATGGCAACGTTACCCATCTCGCAATACCCCGACATCACTCCGCCAACCGTATCCATCAATGGAATTTATTCCGGTGCCGATGCGCAAACCGTAGAGCAGACAACAACTACCGCTATTGAAACTCAGGTGAACGGTGTACCCGGCATGGCATATATGTCGAGCAACAGTACCAGCAGCGGACAAAGCAGCATAACAGTTACATTCGACATTGGTACGAACATCGACATTGCCACGCTCGATGTTCAGAACCGGGTAAGTGTTGCTGAACCCACGCTCCCGGATCTGGTAAAACGATTAGGGCTTACTGTCCGCAAGCGTAACCCGAGTATTTTCATGGCGCTTGCGGTGTATTCACCGGAAGGTACACACGATGCAACCTTCATTGGTAACTATGCAAACATTTACATGAAAGACGCTTTGATGCGTGTTAAAGGCGTGGGCGATATTATTACACGCGGTGATGATTTCGGGATGCGCATCTGGTTAAACCCGGAAAAACTCGCTACCTTAAATATGACACCTGCAGAGGTGACGCAGGCTTTAACCGAACAAAACTTACAGGTAGCT
>CAZHQP010000037.1:0-14048 GCA_964534735.1 uncultured Roseivirgaceae bacterium | reverse complement strand
ATTATTAAAATCCACTTTTTAGTATCATGTACACAATTGACGATCTGAATGTCAAATTGCTTTCCGAGCTGAAAGAGCTCGCGGAACAAATGGGCGTAAAAAATGCCAAGAAGCTTTCCAAGCAAGAACTGGTTTACAAAATCCTCGACCAGCAGGCTATTACCGGTGAAGCCCCCGGTGCAAAAAAATCTGCTGCAGCAGAAAAAACAGCTGCATCTGAAAAATCTTCTGACGGACGCAACCTTCGTCCGCGCAAACGTGAGAATGTAGCGCCTGCTGCAAAAAATGAAAAAGAACAACCGGCTGATGAGCAGGAATCAACCAACACCGAAGTTGAATCATCCGTAACAAAAAAAGAAGAACCTAAAGTTGAGCAAAGAGAAAGAAACCACTCTTCCAACGAAGGAAATCAAAATCGCCAGAATTATCAGCAACGCGAACCGCGCGAAGACAGAGGTGAGCGAAATTTCAATCAACATTCAAACCAGGGTCAGCAACAGTCACGCTCTAATATTAAAGACTTTGATGGCTCAATTTCCAACGAAGGTGTTTTGGAGATCATGCAGGATGGTTACGGGTTCCTTCGCTCATCAGATTATAACTATCTCGCCAGCCCCGATGATATCTATGTATCTCCTTCTCAGATAAAATTATTTGGACTTAAAACCGGTGATACCTGTAAAGGCTCAATCCGTCCACCAAAAGAAGGTGAAAAATATTTTGCGTTGCTTAAAGTAGAATCCGTTAACGGGAAAACTACCGAAGAAATCCGCGACCGGGTTGCGTTTGAATACCTGACACCACTTTTCCCGGAAGAAAAGCTGAACCTCAGCACAACCGGAACGGACATGTCGATGCGCATCCTGGATTTGTTCTCACCAATCGGAAAGGGGCAACGCGGAATGATCGTGGCGCAGCCAAAAACAGGTAAAACTGTTTTACTAAAAAATATAGCCAACGCGATTGCCGCTAACCACCCCGAAGTTTATTTGTTAGTACTTCTGATTGACGAACGTCCGGAAGAAGTTACCGACATGGCCCGCAGCGTAAAAGCCGAAGTTATTGCTTCAACATTTGACGAGCAGGCCGAGCGTCACGTAAAAGTTGCCAGCATTGTGCTTGAAAAAGCAAAACGCATGGTAGAGTGCGGGCACGATGTTGTGATTCTTCTCGATTCAATCACGCGTTTAGCGCGTGCGTATAATACGGTAGTCCCATCTTCAGGCAAAATACTTTCCGGTGGTGTGGATGCGAATGCTCTGCATAAGCCAAAGCGCTTCTTCGGTGCGGCCCGTAACATTGAAAACGGTGGTTCATTAACAATCATCGCCACTGCGCTGATTGAGACCGGATCGAAAATGGACGAAGTTATCTTCGAAGAATTTAAAGGAACGGGTAACATGGAATTGGTGCTTGATCGCAAGCTTTCCAACAAGCGTGTTTACCCTGCCATTGATGTTACCGCTTCCGGCACAAGACGCGAAGATTTGTTGCTGAAAGAAGAAGAACTGCAACGCGTGTGGATTCTCCGCAAGTATATGGCTGACATGAACAGCAACGAAGCCATGGAATTGCTGTTAAGCAGAATGAAGGGAACCCGTAACAACAATGAGTTCCTGCTTTCAATGAACGGTTAATCTTTATAAACTGAATTAGAAGGCGTGGAAAAATCTACGCCTTTTTTATTGTCAATTGATTGACTGGAGGTGACTCATTTCATCAATGTAATAGCCGAACAATCTGCTTTCTTTTGTTCGTTCGTTTCTTATTTTAATCCAGAATCGCTTAATACCTATTTGCGCATATTCCGTAAGTGAAACAGGCAGATTGCCAGGTTGCAAATAGTTGTATTGGCCTGCATGGAGTGTGCGGTTGCTATTCTCAGCATCAAGAATGAAAATTGTTAGTGCGCCCTTCTTCGAAAAATTTAACGGTATGATTGCTGTGTAATCATGTTCAGGATAAAATTCAACCAGCACTTCATCCAATAGTGTTCTGCTGTGGGTTATTTTACTGATTCCGATTACTCGATAGCGATATTCTCCATCACTGAACAAACTATCTATATGCGCATAATTTTCGTTGCGACTGCCTAATGCATTGCTGTATACCGGAATACTGGCGATCAACGTTGATTTTACTTCAGTCTTTTTGCTTCGATAAATCTCAAAAGACCCGATGCTGTCAAGTTGCGACTGGGTTGCATACCACTTTAATATTACCGCTTCATTTGCAGCTGTTCCTTTAAGCTTTATCAATTTGTTAATCGAGGTTGTAATTGGCAGTCCTTTCGGAATCCTGCTCAGTTCAAGATTGAATTTGCAGAAATCGCCCAGGTAGCCATCGATATTCATTAGATAAAGTGTTTTAGATTTTAGCGAATCAAGCTCAATAAATGCATCATCCTGAAAGATCTTTGGAATACACTTGAGTATTTTATACGTCTGAACTTCGCACGGATTGCCTTCGATCACAATCATTTGAACTCCACGTTGATCACGACACGCTTGCGCGGAAATATTTACATAAAGCTTTCCATTCTTTTCCGGTGTAAAATGAAACCATTGATCATTATGGTATACCAGGCACGTTTGCGTGAGCGACTTATTAACGCAATCCCATTCAACGGTATTGTTAGCGGTAGAAGAAGGGATTATTACATCCAGCGTTAGTTCACTTCTGTTGTGTATGCTGTTATTGGAGACCTGACCGAATGAAAGTATTGCAGCCGGCAAGAGGAAAATAAGATGCTAGCTTTTCTTGCCACGTTCATGAAAGGCGCCTTTAAAATCAGGGTCTTCTCTCCTTTTTTGCTGATCGATCTCACGCGCCATCTCCTGGGCTTCTTCAAACGAAGTTTTGGCAACCTCTACTTCAGCGGGGAGTTTTTTCTCTGTGATCTTCTCACGGATGAGCTTTTCAATTTTCCCGATGTGATATTCTTCGGCTTTTGTTACCAGGGTTATTGCCTTGCCTTCCTGAAACGCACGGCCTGTTCGGCCAATCCGGTGAACATAATCCTCGTACAGGATCGGAACATCAAAGTTGATTACGTGCGAAACTTTCGTAACATCAATTCCCCGGGCTGTTACATCGGTTGTTACGAGTACGCGCAACGCTCCTTCTTTAAATTCATTCACTGCATTTATTCTTGTATTCTGACTCTTATTGGAATGGACAACCCGAACCGGTCCTAATTCTTTGCGGTCAATATACTTCGAAACAGCATCGGCATTGAACTTGGTGCGCGTGAAGATCATAACCCGGTTAAACTCCTCCCGGTTCTGAAGCAGATATTCAACAAAATTTATTTTTGTCTTGAGATTGGGTACATGATATTGTACCTGCTCAACCTGACGTGCAGGAGTCGACTGCGGAGTAATCTCAATCTTAACCGGGAATTCCAGGAAATCAGCAGAAAGTTTTTCAACCTTCTCAGAAAATGTGGCAGAGAACAAAAGATTTTGTCGTTTCTGCGGAAGCACATCAATTATTTTCCGGATCTGGTTCAGGAAACCCATATCCATCATGCGATCTGCTTCATCAATAATCAGTGTTTTAATCAACTTCGTTGTAATGGCCTTTTGCAAATACAATTCCATAAACCGGCCGGGCGTTGTAATCAGAATATCAACACCTTTTTGAATGGCTTCAATCTGAGGCTTGATCCCAACGCCTCCATATAATGAAAGAATCCTCAAATCCGTATACTTTGCTAATTGTGCTGTGTGCTCGCCAATCTGCAGTGTGAGTTCTTTTGTCGGAACAAGAATAACGGCACGGGGATCAGTGCCTTGCGCATACTTGATCTTCATCAAAACAGGCAACAAATACGCAGCAGTTTTACCGGTGCCTGTTTGTGCAATACCAATTACCTCCTGGCCACCCAGAATTACCGGTATTGCCTTCTGCTGAATATCCGTAGGAGTCGTGAAGCCTGCGTCCCTTACCGCGTCAAACAGCTGCCGGTTCAGCTTAAATTGTTCAAATGTGGCAGCTTCTTTCATGTATGTTCTCTTAGGCTCATTCATTAACTTTGCGGTATGAGCTCGATTCTTATTCTGAACGCAAATATAGTCAACGAAAACAAGGTCTATCAGGCTGACGTACTTATTAAGGGCGAACGCATTGAAAAGATTGGCAAAGATCTGCAATCAGAACGTGCAGATAAAGTAATTGATGCAACCGGGAAACATTTACTGCCAGGCTTGATTGACGATCAGGTTCACTTTCGGGAACCTGGTTTGACGCATAAAGCAAACATTTTTACTGAATCACGCGCAGCTGTTGCCGGAGGTGTAACAAGCTTTATGGAAATGCCCAACACCGTTCCGCCAACATTTACACAAGCATTATTGGAGGATAAGTATCAAATCGCATCAAAAAATTCGCTTGCCAACTATTCATTCTTTATCGGGGCATCACCCGATAACCTCGAGGAGGTTTTGAAAACTGACGCCACGCAGGTATGCGGATTAAAAATATTCATGGGCTCTTCCACCGGAGATCTTCTGGTAGATGATCCAAAAGTACTGGAACAAATTTTTTCAAGAGTTCCTTTTCTAATCGCAGCTCATTGTGAAGACGAGCCCACCATCCGAAAAAATACCGAAGAGTTCAGAAATAAGTACGGAGAAGATTTGCCGATTGAATACCATGCACTAATCCGCAATGAAGAAGCTTGCTATAAATCCTCCTCGTTTGCAGTCGGGCTTGCACGAAAACACGGAACCCGCTTCCATGTACTGCATATCTCAACAGCAAAAGAAACTCTTCTGTTTGAGGACAAAATTCCATTAGAGAAAAAGAAAATTACAGCCGAAGCATGTGTGCATCATTTGTGGTTTAACGATTCGGATTACAAACGACTCGGAACAAAAATCAAATGGAACCCGGCTATTAAAACTCCGCTGGATCAGAAAGCGATCATGATTGCCGTTCTATCGGATTACATCGATGTGATTGCAACCGATCACGCACCACACACGCTCGAGGAAAAAAATAATACCTACTTCAAGGCGCCTTCAGGCGGGCCGCTTGTGCAACATAGTTTGCCTGCTATGCTTGAGCTTCATCATCGTGGCGAGATATCGCTGGAGAAGATTGTTCAAAAAATGTGTCATAATCCTGCGATCCTGTTTAGAGTTCGCGAACGCGGGTATATTCGAGAAGGGTACTTTGCCGATCTTGCACTGGTTGACCTCAACCAGCCCTGGGAAGTGAAAAAGGTGAACATACTTTCGAAGTGCGGCTGGTCACCCTTTGAAGGACAAACCTTCCGGTCAAAAGTTTCGCACACCATAGTTTCCGGGCATTTAGCTTACGAGAATGGCACTTTGCACGAAAAACAGTCTGGAAAACGGCTTTTATTTAATTTGGATTAGGCCTGACCTTTTGATTTTAAGCCAGCCTGTCTAACTTTGCAGTCCTTTAAACGGTGATTGTAGCTCAGTTGGTTAGAGCGCCTGATTGTGGTTCAGGAGGTCGTGGGTTCGAACCCCATCATTCACCCTCAAAACCCCGGCCTGATAATAATTTGGCGGGGTTTTTTAATTTTACAGCCATGAGAAAACTGTTCTGTTCAGCGCTGCTCATTTTTTCAGCGCACCTTCTTTCTGCCCAATACTCGTTTGACGCCAAAAAGCTCACACAAGAGCTAAAAGAGCTTTCATCCGGAGTTATGGATGGCCGGAAAACCGGAACCGAAGGAAACCGGAAAGCGCGTGTTTATATCATTGATCATTTAAAACAATTGGGCATTGAACGGTTTGTGCCGGGGTATGAGCAACCATTTCCTATGTCGCAAGCCGGAAGTCTTTCACAGGGAACTGGCGGAGTGAACATTCTCGGGGTTATTCCGGGAAAGAAAAAAGAAACTATTGTGATCAGTGCACATTACGATCACCTCGGCAACCGCGATGGGAAAATTTACTACGGAGCTGACGACAACGCATCCGGAACAGCGGCACTGCTTGCGATAACTGAGTACTTTAAAAAGAATGCTCCTGAGCACAGAATTATTGTGGCTTTCTTCGATGCAGAAGAAATGGGCTTGCGCGGCTCAGCTCATTTCGTCAATAACGTGGATCTTCAAAAAGAAAACATTGTACTCAATATTAATATGGATATGATTGCCCGGGGCGATAAGAATGAATTATACGTCTGCGGAACATTCCACTATCCTCAATTGAAAGCTCCGGTGGAAGGAATTAAAAAAATTGATGGATTGACACTTTTATTTGGCCATGATAATCCTGAATCGAAAAGAGACGACTGGACAACACAATCTGATCAAAACAGCTTTCATCAGAAGAAAATCCCATTCCTGTATTTCGGAGTTGAAGATCATCCCGATTATCACCGCGCAACGGATACCTTTGATAAGGTTAACCTGGATTTCTATTCAAAAAGCACAGAAACTGTTCTGCAGGCTGCCAAAGCACTTGATGCTTCGGTGAACTAGGTTACCGTGTGAGTAAGCAAAAACTTATTTAATTCCAATACCGAGTTGGCTTGAGGAGCGTTCTGCTTTTACTTAAGTTTAACGCATGGTTACGTGGACGGAATTCAAACGGTATTCTCTCGACAATAAAGTGAAGACTTTATATGAGCAGGGAACGTTTGTGATGGGGATTCGATATTACCGGTACAAGATCAATTTATACATTCTGGGTAATAACTACCTGGAGGTATTCATTAATCATAAACATGCCGCAATTGAAAAGATCGCTTTGCTGGATACGCAGCATAGCCGCATGAAATTTTATTCTGATCAGATCAAGCTCCCGGCTTTATAGACAATAAAAAAAGCCCTGAGATCATCAGGGCTTTTTTTATTGATTTTATAATGGCTTATGCAGTAGCGGCAGCACCTTCAAATTTCGTAGAAACTTTCAGGGTAACAGCTTTCTTGGCTTTGTATCCGCAATAGCCGCACAGGTAGTGCTTCATCAATTCACCTTCTTCTGTTTCGGTTGGTGCTTTGAGGATTTCTTCTTTCACAACTTTAAATGTCTGGTAATTACACTCCGGACACTGAACTGCGTGCAGGTGACCTGCATACTTTTCAATCTTAACATATCCGGTAACCTCGTCCTTCCAAACGTCATAGTCCATCGAGAAGAGGTTTTCTTCTGCGATCATACCTTCATCCAGGTAAGCATCTTCTTCTTCTTCGCTCAAAAGCTTCATTACAGTACCTGATTTAGGTGAAATCCGGGGCTTGTAACGGAGGATTTTTAAACGTTTCTCGATAAAAAACGGGTAGTAAAACTTCAACAGGTTCTGGATGATCATGGCCACGAGCAATCCCATTGAAATTGTTGTAAATAATCTTACAACGATCCAAAGAATGCTCAGCTCAACTACATTCGAGTTGGCATAAAAAGCACATCCGATAACCATGATTACTGCACCCACCAGCAGGAGTTTAATTTCCCAACGGTTGATGTAATCATACTTGTCTTTAGATTCTTTGGTTGTTGACAACTTCAGCATGTGGCCTAGCACTACCAGAAGTCCAACAGCCCAACATCCAAAAGCAATGTTTTGAGCCAGGTGATTCCACTCTGCATACTCTTGTAAAACTGGATCCATGTTAAGGGTTTGTTTTTAGTGACTATTCTCTATACAAATATAAAATGCTCGTTGAATTAAACCTATGGCCGGTTAAGCCGGGGAAAAAAACTACCCAATTTAATACACTTTTTGTTTAAAAGTGACCAGTTCGGGCCGTTTTTTATTTAAATCAGGTGGATGCTTTTACGAGAAATTCGTGCGTTAGATTCAAGGTCTCAGCTTCTTTTTCAAACATCCCCATATGGGCAGCACCCTGAACAACATGAAGATGGGGTCTAATCGCTAATTTTGCTTGTTTTTGAAGCGTTTCGGCCGGAATCACCGTATCCTTTTCACCTGCGATAAACATTATCGGATTATTAAATTTTTGGATAACGCTTGTTAGGTCTGGGCGGTCGCGCATAGCTTTTGCATATCCGATCAATGCTTCGGGAGAAGTCTTTAATGCCATCTTCACGGCAAAAGGAACATCCGGATTTGTTTTATCATAAAACAAGGGCGGAATAAAAGTTTCGATGAAAGCCGGAACTCCGTTCTTCGAAACAAACTCAATAACTTTATTCCGGGAAGCTTTGCGTTCTTCACTGTCGGCATACGCGGTTGAATGAAATAACCCAAAGCCGGAAAATAATTCTGCCTGCTGGTTGACCATGGCCAGCGTAACATATCCACCCAAACTATGCCCTATTGCGATTGTCTTTTCAATGCCGATCCCTTTCAGGAGTGCAATAATTTTCGAAGCTGCATCGGCTACCGAAAACCCGTCCGGTAAAATTTTACTATTTCCAAAGCCGGGTAAGTCAACTGATATAACCCTGCAATCCTTTGATAGTGATTTTGCAAAGCGAATCCAGACTTCTCTTGTTTCGCAGAATCCATGAAGAAGAACCACCGGAAAGCCGTTGCCGTGATCGGTATAAGAAACATTAAATTTTTCAGGCATGCTTTGCAGTCTTCAGCATTTCCAACACCGCTTTCTCAATGTGCTCCGGGTCGAAGCCAACTTCATGCTGAAGCTCAAGTTGTTCACCGTGCTCAATCACCGCATCCGGAATACCAAGCCGCTTAACTTCTGCTGAATAATTATGATCTGCCATAAATTCAATTACGGCACTGCCAAAGCCTCCTTCGATACAGCCATCTTCAATGGTAATAACTTTTTTATATGTTGTAAACACTTCGTGCAGAAGCTTTTCATCAATTGGCTTTACAAACCGCATATCAAAATGAGCGACTTTTAAATTCTGCTTCTCAAGCTTTTCACAGACTTCAACGGCATAGTTACCTATGTGCCCAATCGTAAGAATAGCAACTTCTTTTCCGTTGCGCAGCTTTCTTCCGGTTCCAATCTCAATTTCTTCAAATGGAGTTCTCCATTCTGGCATAACACCCTGCCCGCGCGGATACCGGATTGAAAATGCTTTTGATTTTCTTGGGATAGAGGATGTGTACATCAGGTTACGAAGCTCTTGCTCGTTCATCGGAGCGGAAACAATCATATTCGGCAAACATCTGAAATAGGCAATGTCATAAGCACCATGATGCGTTGGTCCGTCAGCACCAGCAAAGCCTGCACGATCAAGGCAAAAGTTTACCGGCAGATCCTGGATACACACATCGTGCACTACCTGATCATATGCACGTTGCATAAATGAGCTGTAAATATTACAGAACGGAATTAACCCTTGTGTAGCCAATCCTGCTGAAAACGTTACAGCATGCTGTTCAGCAATGCCCACGTCAAATGCCCGATCGGGCATTTCTTTCATCATGATGTTCATGGATGAGCCGGATGGCATCGCGGGTGTAATACCAACGATCTTATCGTTTTGTTTAGCGAGCTCAACCAGCGTGTGCCCAAACACATCCTGATATTTTGGAGCCTGTGGCTTATCCGGAACTTTTTTATAGATCTCACCCGTGATCTTATCGAAGATACCCGGAGCGTGCCAGGTGGTAGCATTTCCTTTTTCAGAAGGACCGTAACCTTTTCCTTTTACGGTAACGCAATGAAGTATCTTGGGGCCCTTAATGTTTTTCAGATCATTCAATACACTGGTCAGGTGGTTGACATCATGGCCATCTACCGGACCAAAGTATCGTAAATTAAGTGACTCAAATAAATTGCTTTGGCTTAGCAGGGTTGATTTAATACCGGTTTCAATTTTCGAAACGATCTCCTGTGCATTCTTTCCAAAGTGTGAAAGCTTGCCCAGCATCTTCCAGACATCATCCTTTAAACGATTATATGTTTTTGAGGTTGTAATGTCTGTCAGATAATCTTTTAACGCTCCTACATTCGGATCAATTGACATGCAATTGTCATTCAGGATAATCAGAATATTTGTATCGGATACGCCAGCGTGATTCAGTCCTTCAAACGCCATTCCACCGGTTAAAGCGCCATCACCAATAACGGCAATGTGCTGCTTATCTGTCAGGCCCATGTATTTTGAAGCAACTGCCATTCCTAAGGCAGCGGAAACAGAAGTAGATGAATGGCCTACTCCAAATGTATCGTACTCACTTTCTTTTCTTTTTGGGAAACCGGAGATGCCCCCGTACAACCTGTTTGTATGAAAAACATCTTTGCGACCAGTGAGGATTTTATGTCCGTATGCCTGGTGGCCGACATCCCAAACTAACTGATCATACGGAGTATTGAAAACGTAATGCAGTGCAACGGTAAGCTCAACAACACCGAGGCTGGCGCCAAAGTGGCCACCATAAACCGATACATTATCAATAATAAATTGTCGCAGCTCATCGCAAAGCTGAACAAGCTGTGCCTGATCAAGCTTTTTTAAATCAGCCGGATCGTTAATTTTCTTTAATAGCGGTCCCGGGGTAATCAGCATGTTTTTCTTGTGTAAATTTTATACTAACAACCGATCAAATTAATTGTTTAAAACGGGTACTCAAACGGTTGTGTTTGCCTCTGCAGCACAAAGATAGATATTTCCGGCAGGCCGGGATTTTATGGGGGATTATGGGTAAATTTGACGCTCAGTTTTCGGGTATGACGGCACAGGACAATTTTGAGGTAAAACTTCCGCTTTTTGAGGGCCCTTTCGACCTTCTGCTTTTCTTTATTGAGCGGGACGAGCTGGATATCTACGATATACCGATTTACCGCATCACGAAAGACTTCCTCGATTACCTTCATCACATGGAGCAATTGAATGTTGACGTAGCCAGCGAATTTATCCTGGTAGCCGCAACCCTCATGCGCATTAAATCAAAAATGCTGCTGCCGCGACCACAGATTGATGAGCAGGGAAATGAAATTGATCCGCGCGAAGAGCTGGTTAAGCATCTGTTAGAATACAAGAAATACAAATCAGTGATCGACAGCTTCCATAAAATGGAAGAGATCGAGCTGATGAAAGAGAAGCGCGGCAATCTGATGAAGGAGCTGAAGGTGCTTGCCGAAAGCAGCAACGTAGAAGCCGAGCTTCAGGATGTTGACTTGTTTAAATTGATGACAGTTTTTGAAAAAGTTCTAAAACGTCAGGAAGCAGAAAAGAACAAGCCTGTTCACCAGGTTATTCAATATCCATACACCATTGAGGGCCAGCGCGAATATTTATTGAATCAGGTAACGGTAAACAAGCGCGTATCTTTTATCGACATCGTTGAGAATTATAAAACCCGCATTGCATTGATCTTTAATTTTCTTGCGATTTTGGATTTATTGGCGCAGGGAATGCTAACCATACAGGTTGGTGAAGGATACAATAATTTCTGGATTGCCAGCGCTGAAACTGCACAGGAAGAACAACCTTCCGAGTCAGCTAATAATTAAGTATCCTATTTAAGCAGGCTGCCATTCAACCGAAGCAATTCGGTTTCAGCAACTTTTGTGTTATACCGGGCAGCGATTAGACGGTTATAACCATCGGACAAGCTTTGCTGTGCGGTTCTGAGCTCAATGAAAGTTGCCACTCCACGCTTAAAGCTCTCTAATGCAATCGAGACATTTTCTTTGGCAAGGGTGATATTCTCCTCTTCGATCAGCAGAATCTTTTTAGTGTTATTGTAATTAACATATGCATTTCTTACAGCAACATCTACAACTTGTCTTTGTTGACTATACACGATCTCTTGTCTCCGCACATTAATGCGAGCCTGCTGTACATTTCGGGTAATGTTAAATCCGTTCAGGATCGGAAGCGTAACTGAAAACCCGTAATTAATTCCATCCACCTGGCTTTCAAGAGAGGAGAAAGGGTTGATAAGCTTTGTATTGTTGGTCTTTGAATAATTGTACGCTCCATTTAAATTAAGAACGGGCGATCGGGTTGCTCTAACTTCGTGGAGCAAATGATCCGCGATATCAAGATTCTTTTTAGTAGCGAGCAGCGTATAATTCCTGTTTTCGATATCTTCTGTTATGTCCTGTTCCTTAATATCAAGATTAATCAGGATTGTATCGGCCACATCATACGTTGCCGGAAGCTTAAGGCCTACCATGCCATTGAGCTGATCTTTTAATTGTGCAATCAAAGTTTCCTGCTGAATGGCAAGCGTACGTTGCGCATTCAAATCAACTTTTGCCTGTAGTAATTCAGGCTTTGCACCAATACCCACTTCGAGCTTCCGGTCAGCCAGCTTCACACGTTCTTCGTTTACCGACATCACTTCCTGAATGGCCTTTAATTGCTGTTTCTGACGAACAATGTTGTAATAATTTGTGATTACCAGAGAAATCGAATTAACTACCTGATTTTTAACATTCAATTCACCTTGTGCAGCGATCTCATTAAATCTCGCGCGGGTAGCAAACATTCTTGTTCCGTCAAATAGCGTCCACACACCCTGGAGCGATGCATTGGTATTATTTGATTTGGCATTTCCGCTTGTATTTCGGGTTTCATCTTCAAAATTAAATTCCTGATGATTGCTGTTCCAGGCAGTAGCAGCCGTTGCATTAATCTGCGGAAGTAAAACACCTACACTGAATTTATCATCTGTTTTAGCAGCCAGTGCGCTGTTCTGCATTAATTGAATGTCGTAGTTTTCCTGAAGCGCCAGTGCAATAACTTCTTCAAGCGTTACCTGTTGTTGTGCAGCGAGGCGACTGCAAGCGATAAATAACCCAACTAGGATTGCAAAAAATCTACGCTTCATAAACCAATTCTTTTTTCGCTACCGGAACTTCTTCGCCAAAATCAACATGCTTGGGTTTGCGCGATAAGTAAGAGTATACAGCCGGGATAACAAAAAGTGTAAGCACTAATGAAAATAATACTCCGCCCACAATTACAATTCCAAGTGGTTGACGGCTGGTTGATGCGGCTCCCAGAGAAAGCGCAATCGGCAAAGTTCCAAGTGACATCGCAAAGCTTGTCATTAAGATCGGACGTAAACGAAGCCGTGAAGCTTCAAGCACCGCATCAATCTTTGACATTCCCTCTTCGCGTTTCTGATTGGCAAATTCAACAATTAAGATTCCATTTTTTGTTACAAGACCAATCAGCATGATCGTGCCGATCTGTGAAAAAATGTTCCACGTTTGCCCGAAAATATACAGGCAAATAAATGCTCCCGGAAGAGCAAGTAAAACAGTAACCATTACAATGAAGGGATCCACAAAACTTTCAAATTGTGCAGCGAGAATCAAATAGATAAGCAGAAGCGCCAGCACAAAAGCGAATGAGGTGTTGCTCCCGCTTTCCGCAAAATCGCGCGATGTACCGGATAAAGAAGTTGTGAATGTGTCGTCCAGTAATTTTTCTTTTATCTCTTCCATCGCTTTGATTCCATCACCAATGGTCTTTCCGGGCGCTACATTTGCGCTGATAGTTGCCGATTTATAGCGGTTAAAGTGATTTAAGGAAGGTGGCGTGGTAGACTCTTCAATGGTTACCAGATTATCGATTGAAATCAATTCCCCCGAGCGGGTTCGCACATACAGGTTTTTCAAATCACTTGGGTCATCGCGGTTCACACGCGATACCTGGCCCATAACCTGATATTGCTTCCCATCTTTGGTAAAGTATCCGAATCGAAGATTACTATACGCAAGCTGAAGTGTTTGAGCAATATCCTGAACGCTAACCCCAAGCTGTGTTGCTTTTAGGCGATTAATGCTGACACGAAGCTCAGGTTTATTGAATTTTAAATCTGTATCGATACTCACTAATGTTGGATTTGCATTCGCGGCTTCCAAAAATTTAGGAAGAACTTCACGAAGCTTTTCAAAATTATTATTCTGGATTACAAACTGTACCGGCACTCCGCCTCTTCGATTTACGGATATCGTCTGCTCCTGAATAACAGAAGCGCGGCCTTGCTGGAACCTGCCAATGTTCCGGTTAACCATATCTACAATTTGCTGCTGTGATCGGTCCCGTTGATCGGGATCAACCAGTGTTACGCGAACAAATGCACTGTTAACTGATCCGCCAGAAAAACCCGGAGCTGTAACTGAAAGTGCAGTGCGGTATCCCGGAACAGAATCCATCACT
>CAZHQP010000036.1:0-14403 GCA_964534735.1 uncultured Roseivirgaceae bacterium | reverse complement strand
GTGGGCGAACAGAAAATAAGCGCCTCGATATGGTTCTGTAAAAAATCCACGTTAGTCTTTCTTCATCATTTTAGCCTCGATCGATTGTGTTGTATGCGGAACGGCAATCAATCGTTCTTTCGAAATTAATTTTCCGGTAACCGAGCAGATACCGTATGTGCTGTTCTTAATACGCACCAATGCGTTTTCAAGGTTGGCAATAAACTTCTGCTGACGCGCAGCAAGCTGGCTGAGGTTTTCTTTCTCTGCAGTTTCGGCTCCGTCTTCGAGAACTTTTGTATTTCCGCCTGAAGTTGAATCCGTTCCGGAATCATTATCACGGCTAAGTGTATCTTTTAATATCTTGTATTCACCTCTTGCTTTCTCAAGCTTCTCGTTGATCAACACTTCAAATTCTTTTAGTTCAGCATCTGAATAGCGCGTTCTTTCATCTTTGGTTGATGCTGTTTTTGCAGGTTTATGTGCAATCGGGCGCTGCGTCAAAATCGGGAAATTAACGAGTTGGGGAGGTGCGGGCTTGGCAGCTACAGGTGTAGCTTTAGCCGGTACTGTTTTTTTTGCGGCTGGTTCTTTCTTCACAATTGTCTTTTTAGGTGCCACCTTTTTAGCAGGCGCTTTCTTTTTAGGAGCTGCTTTCTTAGCTGCTTTCACGGGTTTTGCCTTAGCGGTCTTCCTGGCTGCCTTGGCAGGTTTTTTTGTCTTCGCCATCTCTTTAAAAAAGTTGCGCAAAATTAAACGCTTGGGGGAAACAAAAAAAGTTATCGAATTAATTCCCCTGACGTAAAAGCCTGAAATTCACCGGCATTCGCCATTTGCATAATTCAGGCGAAAAAAATGAAAACCTTTGCAGAGATTAGGGTCTTAAGCCCAACCCGAACTTACCTATGAGACTTCTTATTGTGCTGATTTTTATCGTCCTGATTTCAGCCTGTTCCAATACAAATGATGAGCAAAAGCGCTGGGAAGACCATAAAGCCAATGTTACCATTATCCGGGACGATTTTGGCGTTCCTCATATCTATGGAAAAACTGATGCGAATGCAGTTTTTGGAATGCTGTATGCGCAATGTGAAGATGACTTCAACCGGGTAGAGCGCAATTATTTGTGGGCCACCGGAAGACTAGCCGAGGTAGAGGGGAAGGAACAACTGTACAGCGATCTGCGGGCTAATCTGTTTATGACGCAAGAAGAAGCCCTTGAACAATATCAAAAAAGCCCTGAATGGCTGAAGAAACTGTGCGATGCGTTTGCCGATGGGATCAACTACTATTTGTTTACACATCCGGAAGTAAAACCAAAATTACTCACGCACTTCGAGCCGTGGATGCCGATGTACTTCTTCGAAGGATCGATTGGCGGAGATATTGAATCTATTTCAACAGCGGCAATTCAACAATTTTACGATTCGATCAATAGTGTTGCAGCTTCCGATGAAAGTATGAAAATGGAGGTCATGGCCTGCCTACCGGACAGGCAGGCACAAGGCCGCGAATTTGTACTTCCTGAACCTTTGGGATCAAATGGCTTTGCGATCTCCGGAAAGCTTACAGAATCCGGCAAGGCAATGTTGCTCATCAATCCGCATACATCTTTCTTTTTCAGAGGTGAAGTTCACGTGGTAAGTGAAGAAGGGTTAAATGTATATGGTGCCGTAACGTGGGGCCAGTTTTTTGTTTACCAGGGTTTCAATGAGCACAACGGCTGGATGCATACTTCATCATACACTGATGTGATGGATGAGTTTGTTGAAACTGTTGTCGAGAAAGAAGGTAAGAAATTCTATAAATATGGAGAAGAGCTTCGCCCGGTTATTGAAAAGCAAGTCATCATAAAGTATACCGATGGTGATTCTATCAAAGAAAAGAAATTTACACTCTATCGGACACATCACGGCCCGGTTACACGCTCAATCAATAACAAGTGGACAACTACGGCTATGAACTGGAGTCCTGCGAAAGCTCTGGAGCAATCTTTCATGCGGACTAAAACAACTTCACACAAAGCTTTTATGGAAGTAATGGACATTCGCACCAATTCTTCCAACAACACCGTATATGCCGATGCAGAAGGGAACATCGCACTGTACCAGGGAAACTTTATTCCGAAGCGGGATGTACAGTTCGATTATTCAAAACCGGTTGATGGCAGCAACCCCGCTACCGCCTGGAAAGGATTGCACGAAGTAAGCGAGGAAATTCATGTACTCAATCCGCCTAACGGCTGGATCCAGAATTGTAACTCAACTCCATTTACCTCTGCATTGCAGTACAGTCCGAAGAAAGAAGATTATCCTTACTATATGGCTACTGAGCCTGAGAATTTCCGCGGCATTCATGCGCAACGCGTGTTGACTGGCCGCAGCGGATACACGCTTGATAAGCTAATTGAAACGGCTTACGATCCGTATTTGCCTGCGTTCGAAAAATTAATTCCCGGACTTATTCAAGCTTTCGATAAAAAAGGTAAAAACTATGCAGCCTTAAAGCCTGCGATCAATACGTTGCGGAACTGGAACATGAAGGTTTCCAAAGAGTCTGTTGGTATGTCGCTCGCGCATTTTTATATCTCACTATACATGCAAAAAGGTAAACGCGATCCGGAGCTTGAATTAATGGATGTAGTGAATTATTTCGGAACAGGCAGTCCGCTGGAAGAACGACTTGAAATATTCTCATTAACCGTTAAAAAACTGAATGAAGATTTCGGAACATGGAATACATCCTGGGGCGAGATCAATCGCTTTCAGCGCTTAACGGGTGATATCAAGCAACCGTTTAATGATTCAAAGCCAAGTATTCCCGTGGGCATGGCTTCGGGCAACTGGGGTGCGCTCGCTTCGTTTGGAACTCGCGGATCTGACACCAAAAGAATTTATGGAGTTTATGGAAACAGCTTTGTTGCAGTTGTTGAGTTTGGCGATAAAGTAAAAGCAAAAAGCATCTTGGCTGGCGGACAAAGCGGAGATCCTTCTTCGCCACATTTTTATGATCAGGCTCAGCGCTATGCAGATGTTCAGTTCAAGGATGTTGCCTACTACAAAGAAGATGTGGAGGCCAGGGCTAAAAGAACCTATCATCCGGGAGATAAATGAAAGTTGTTTTCATTGTTCTGATTTTTTTCGTTACCGGATTAGGTGATTCCACGAAGAACGAATACTGGTATTCTGTCAGGTTTCAATCTTTATGTGAAGAGCTGGAGCGAAATGTTACCCCAGAGCGCGCACTTCAGCACGGAAAGATGACAGCCTATAACATTAAACAGGATTCCATTGCAGTCGATACGATCCGTGTTTCGTTTGATTTCATTTCAAATTGCTGTGAAAAATTTGAAAGCAGTGCCGAGATTGTTAATGACGCACTAACAATCTCATACTATAAGACAAATGCTGAAACTTGTCGCTGTCTGTGCGATTATCGATTCATCTACTCAATTACCGATTCAACAAAGCGATGGAGTCGCGTGAAGATTCATCACACACCAGACGTAAGAACAAACAAAAAATAACATCGCACGCTGCGAACTTCGCTTTCCGTTTACTTTATTTGTGCGCGGTTTCCCTGGCCGTGTTCTTTATATAAAAACTTTCCAATGGAAAAGACTGCTCCTGTTAAAGAAAGGGTGTTTACTCCCTATCAGGTATTTGTTATTGCTGTATTAACGTTCTTACAGTTTACGGTTATTCTGGACTTCATGGTTTTAAGTCCGCTGAGCGATTATTTGATGAATGACCTCAGTATCACCACGGCTCAATTCGGTTTGGTTGTATCAGCTTATGCATTCAGTGCGGGGATCTCAGGATTTTTGATCTCTGGCTATACAGATCGGTTCGACCGCAAAAAGCTACTTGTCTTTTTTTATTCCGGTTTTATTATCGGAACTCTTTTCTGCGGCTTGGCAGAAACTTATCATTACTTACTTGCCGCGCGCGTTGTAACCGGAATTTTCGGAGGTGTGATCGGCTCGATAACATTTGCAATCATTACTGATCTGTTTGCCATTCAGGTTCGCGGCCGTGTGATGGGCTTTGTTCAAATGGCATTCGCGGGCAGTCAGATTTTAGGTATCCCTATCGGAAGAGCACTTGCTGCACAATGGGATTGGCATTTTCCGTTTTTGTTAATCGTTGGGGTAAGTGTTGTCGCTTACGTATTAATAATCGTTTATCTAAAGCCGGTTGATGCACATTTACAAATTCAAACTGTGTCCAACCCTTTTAGTCGTATCTACAATACCCTGACTACAAAACGTTATCTCAAGGCTTTTGCAGCAACTGCGTTACTGGCTACCGGAGGGTTTATGCTCATGCCATTTGGTTCAGCCTTCAGTGTTTTTAACCTGGGTGTAGATGAGAAGAAGGTTTCCTGGATATTTTTTGTAACTGGTATTGTTTCGATGATCACCGGACCGTTCATTGGTAAAGCCAGTGATAAGTTCGGAAAATATAAACTGTTCGTTTTAGGATCTCTTTGGAGTATCATAATGATCATTGTCTATACAAATCTGAATGTTGTTCCGATATGGGTGGTGTTTACATTTAACGGATTAATGTTTGTCGGGGTGAGCGCACGGATTATTTCATCTTCGGCATTGTTAACAGCTATCCCTTCACCGCAAGACCGAGGGGTATTTATGAGTATCAATGCTTCGGTGCAGCAGATCTCAGGTGGAATTGCTGCTATCATAGCAGGTTTAATCGTTTACCAGGCCACACCGACAAGTCCCCTCGAACACTACCCGATTTTGGGATACGTGGTGTGTGGTACAACACTCATTACAATTATCATGATGTATTTTCTGAACCGGATGATCACACGAACACAGCCTAATCCTAATAAACCGGTTTAAGGAAGCTCACTTCTTAGCTTTCAGATACTCCAATGCGAAGTCAACCCAGTTTGTGTTGTTTGGAATTTTAACTGCGGGTTCGATGCCAATGTTGTCTATCGGGTACTCCGGCAAGCGATTGGTTCTTGAAGTCGCGTATTGTAAGCCCCAGCCTTTACACGGCAAATCAAGGTAATGAACATTGGCATAGTCTAACACGCCCATTGTGTTTTCGCCCATCAGCGTAACCTTTTTGCTTTGCTTAATGGCTATCACAAATTCTTCACAGCTGCTGGCACAGTTGTTATTGATTAATACCACAACATTTTTAGGAAAAATGAAGCTGCTTCGCTCTATTATGGTCTCATCATCTTTTCGCACAAACTTACCCGGGCTCTTCTTTAACCGCTCAACCAGATCCCGAATGTATGGCTTGCTTGATTCCGGGTAAACCGGATCGGTTAGAATATTCTCAAACTTTGCAATGTTATCGGGCGTTGACAGAATGCTGTTATTGATCAGCTTGATCGGGTTTGTATAGAGATACGGGATCACATCCGAATATGTAATGTCGCTCCCGCCCCCGTTGTTGCGAACATCGATAATCAAATTGGGTGTTTCTGTGATCAGCTCATGGTTTGATTTTATCACACTATCAACTTTTTGCTTGACCTCGTGATTAAAGCTTGGCATGCGGAAATACAGAGTTGTGTGATTAAGTTTTTTGAGCTCAAGATCGTTGGATATAGTTTCTGCCTGAACATTTGTTTCGGGTTTAAATTTAGAATTGACTCGTTGCAGCGGTGCAAAATTCTCGAGTCTAAGTTGATCTCCCACAAGAAATCCGGTTGTTAACCGCATGGAATGATCGCGCATGTAAACAATCACAGAAAATTTACCGGGTGATATTTCTTTGAGCTCCAGTTTAACTTGCCCGGGTAACCAGTACACACTATCTGCTTTAAGAATAACTCCGGCATAATCGCGATGCGCAGCGTTACTTTTAACAATGGCCAGTGTGTAATTGGGGCTCATTTCCCAAATATCTTCTATTCCCTCAGTCTCTTTAACTGCCGGTTTTTCTATTCGTTCGGTAGAAACAAAGTAATTCCGGATTTCCTGCGAAGTCTTCCCTTCAAAGTTTGCGGCAGGAGTTTCATCATAGAGATGGGTGTGGTGATCCTGAAAATATTCCAGCCAGTCGCGGATAATCTTGTAACAATAATTTTTGTTGGTTTCAACAAACGCTTTTTGTTGTTGCTGCGCAGTAAATTGTTTGAAGCCTTTACGATCAACAGATGTTTTGTCCTTCCAGCCTGCGTAATTGGTTTCAATTTTTTTATAGACGAACTCAAAGTTCTCCGCACAATTACATTGGCTTTTTGCCGGGCTTACTACGGAAAGAATGATAAATAAAATGAAGAATAAACGCATTGTGCTATCTGAACCGGGAGGCAACAACAACTTTCTTTCTGAATGAATCGACTTTGCCTGCTGTATTAAATACCTCAACCCAAACAATGTAATATCCGGTTCGGGCTTTCATCCCATCATTCATATCTCCATCCCAGCGAAAAAATCCGGAAGTAGCCAGTGTCGCATTGTTCGCGAGCTGTTTGATTTCGCGTCCCTGGTAATCGAGGATTTTGATGTTAGCCACATAGCCTGCCGCTGAAAAATTATAATGAATCTGTGTAAAGGCCGGCTGACCAACAATGGGTTCAAAAGTTTCCGGATCGACCTTCACTTTATCGGCCAGCGTTTCACCTCTTGCGTTCGAGTTTACATAACCCGGTGTCGCATAGCCAACAGTGGAACTTGCCGAATGCCAGTTGGAGGCTTCATTGGTAAGCGCTGAAAATGAAATCCGTTCCAGTGAAACTCCTTCATCATCCTTTAAAAAGACTGCATGATAATTATCGGTGTAGGAAAAGAAATCAATTACTGCATTTGTTGGATCAACAAGTGCAGCCGTTCCCTCATCGTCATTAAAAGAAGGAAGATCAGATACTGTTATTATTTTATCCTCGTACGCCTGAACATATTCGCCTTTCAAAATATTTTTGTCTTTCGTAAAAACCAGATAGGTGTGCGGACTGATCAACATATCTTCTGTTGTGATCGGTTTCGCATTCACGATTGCTTCGTTTACATAATTCGCCACCGACCAGTTTTTAAGATTGATGTATTTATTGGAATTATTATAAACCTCCACGAAGTCTGTACCCGTTGGCCGCGGATTAAAGAGAATCTCATTGATCAGAATATCTTTTTCACTGGCGGCTTCCGGAAGTGCAAACTCCGCAACAGAAAATTCCGGTTGGACTTCGTTTCCATTACAATCATAAATGTTCTGTATGGCAATTGAATACAATGTGCCGGATTGAAGACTTTGATTAAACGTCAGTGATAACGTTGTTAAGGATGGATCGGTAAAGATCACATGGCTGATGGTTGTGGCAGGTGTAAACGTAAAGCTGCCGGATGGAGGTGGAGTTGATGAAAGCTTTTCATTAAACTTAACTTGCAACGTTGTTCCTGAAATTGGAACGGCTGAGATCAATTTTGGTCCGGTAAGATCAGGCTTGTTTTCAAAAACTGAATTCTGTGCTCCGGGTGTTCCGCCTGCCGGTGCTTCCGCTGCAATCCAGTTATCACCTTCTCCGCACGGATTGGCAGGGTCAATCAGCTCAAGCGTAAAGCCGCCTTGTTTTTTGTCCTCATCGCGATACCAGGCATCTGTATATGACACCTTATCAATCAAAAGATCATCGGATCTCTTCAGTTCAAGATTGTCGCCACTGTTATTGAGGGTCGGAAAATTGGCAACACCCAAAACAGACCCAAAAGTTGCAAACAAAGGTGCTGACGCAGTTGCTGTGATAATCTTGTATTCACCCGGTTGAAATAATCCGGATAGTGTTGCGGTTGAGCCTCCATCGGTAAACTTCCAGCCGCTCAGGTTTATAATTTTTTCGCTGCGATTGTGGATTTCAATAAACTCTGCTTCCGGTAAGCCAATAATGGGTGAAGGATCCGCAAAAATTTCGGTAATGATTACATCTTTATAATCAGCAGGCTGGGAAGGATCAACAAACGGATCTCCCGTAACAACAAAATCATCAAATGAATAATCGTTTGATCGGGTAGACGTATAAACACAAACAATTCCGGCATAAGCCGAGCTTGTGTGTGCAACATGCGTTACTGTACCTTCAACCACATAGCCTGTATTTGTTGGATCAACTGAAAGTTGCCAGAGGCCATTATTATCTCGCGTAACTTTTATTCTGATTGAAGCCGCTGTTCCATTCACCCTGGCGTCAAGACCATCAATAATTTCTGTTTTAGTTGTTCCGGTTTGTACATACAAGCTCACTTCATCAGATGTATTTCCTATCCTCACAAAGTATCCATTTAAAGAGCTCGTCAAATCCGCAGCATTTGAGATCAGGTAAACATCGGTATAATTAGAAGCCGAAGTTCCATTAACAATTGCTTCGTTTACATAATTCGCCACCGACCAGTTTTTAAGATTGATGTATTTATTGGAATTATTATAAACCTCCACGAAGTCTGTACCCGTTGGCCGCGGATTAAAGAGAATCTCATTGATCAGAATATCTTTTTCACTGGCGGCTTCCGGAAGTGCAAACTCCGCAACAGAAAATTCCGGTTGGACTTCGTTTCCATTACAATCATAAATGTTCTGTATGGCAATTGAATACAATGTGCCGGATTGAAGACTTTGATTAAACGTCAGTGATAACGTTGTTAAGGATGGATCGGTAAAGATCACATGGCTGATGGTTGTGGCAGGTGTAAACGTAAAGCTGCCGGATGGAGGTGGAGTTGATGAAAGCTTTTCATTAAACTTAACTTGCAACGTTGTTCCTGAAATTGGAACGGCTGAGATCAATTTTGGTCCGGTAAGATCAGGCTTGTTTTCAAAAACTGAATTCTGTGCTCCGGGTGTTCCGCCTGCCGGTGCTTCCGCTGCAATCCAGTTATCACCTTCTCCGCACGGATTGGCAGGGTCAATCAGCTCAAGCGTAAAGCCGCCTTGTTTTTTGTCCTCATCGCGATACCAGGCATCTGTATATGACACCTTATCAATCAAAAGATCATCGGATCTCTTCAGTTCAAGATTGTCGCCACTGTTATTGAGGGTCGGAAAATTGGCAACACCCAAAACAGACCCAAAAGTTGCAAACAAAGGTGCTGACGCAGTTGCTGTGATAATCTTGTATTCACCCGGTTGAAATAATCCGGATAGTGTTGCGGTTGAGCCTCCATCGGTAAACTTCCAGCCGCTCAGGTTTATAATTTTTTCGCTGCGATTGTGGATTTCAATAAACTCTGCTTCCGGTAAGCCAATAATGGGTGAAGGATCCGCAAAAATTTCGGTAATGATTACATCTTTATAATCAGCAGGCTGGGAAGGATCAACAAACGGATCTCCCGTAACAACAAAATCATCAAATGAATAATCGTTTGATCGGGTAGACGTATAAACACAAACAATTCCGGCATAAGCCGAGCTTGTGTGTGCAACATGCGTTACTGTACCTTCAACCACATAGCCTGTATTTGTTGGATCAACTGAAAGTTGCCAGAGGCCATTATTATCTCGCGTAACTTTTATTCTGATTGAAGCCGCTGTTCCATTCACCCTGGCGTCAAGACCATCAATAATTTCTGTTTTAGTTGTTCCGGTTTGTACATACAAGCTCACTTCATCAGATGTATTTCCTATCCTCACAAAGTATCCATTTAAAGAGCTCGTCAAATCCGCAGCATTTGAGATCAGGTAAACATCGGTATAATTAGAAGCCGAAGTTCCATTAACAATGGTTACCAAAAATTCCCACGAAGAATTATTGATGCTTGCGCTTGGTGTTGACAGGTAAGCGGTCTCGCTAACGGCTGGCGCGGAAAGCTTAAGGACTCCGCTTACTGCCGAAAATTTAGTATCGGTGCCTGACCAAACGGGGTTAACGTTAAAGTTGCCATCCGAAAAGTTATCGGCAAACTGAGCTTTGCAAACGTAAGCATGAACGAGCGTTAGGCTTGCGAAGAGGATTAAGGATAATATTTGCGTCCGGCTAAACATGGGCGTAATCAAAAATACTATTTTTGCACTTTAAAGATTGCTAAAGAAGATGAAACTTGCTGTGGTTGGCGCTACCGGACTGGTGGGTCAGGAGGTTTTGAGAGTCCTCGAAGAAAGAAAATTTCAGTTTGACGAATTATTCCTCGTGGCTTCGGCCAAATCGGTTGGTCAAATCCTTCGCTTCAAAAACAAGGATTATACAATTATCAGCATCGAAGAAGGCTGCAAGCTTGCTCCGGATGTTGCCATTTTCTCGGCCGGTGGAAATACTTCACTTGAATGGGCTCCCAAATATGCTGAAATGGGAACAATTGTAATTGATAACTCTTCAGCCTGGAGAATGGACCCGACTAAAAAGCTGATCGTTCCGGAAATCAATGGCCATGAATTAAAGATTGATGACCGCATTATTGCTAACCCGAATTGTTCTACTATACAGATGGTGATGGCGCTTGCTCCGCTGCACGTCAAGTACAAACTCAAAAGAATTGTTGTTTCAACATATCAATCTGTAACCGGAACAGGCAAAGATGCTGTTCAGCAGATGATGGATGAGCGTAACAACATTGAAGGCTCAAAAGTATATCCGCACCGTATTGATATGAATGCGCTCCCGCACATCGACTCGTTTACGGATAACGGCTATACAAAAGAAGAAATGAAAATGGTGAATGAAACCCGGAAGATTCTGGGTGACCAAACCATTGGTGTTACATCAACCACCGTACGTGTCCCAACCGTTGGCGGACATTCAGAAGCAATCAATGCAGAATTCCATAATGATTTCTCGTTAAGTGAAGTACGGGAAACATTGGTTAACACACCGGGCCTTATCGTTCAGGATAATCCAAAGAACAACTTATATCCGATGCCGATCACGGCTCACGGTAAAGACGAAGTGTTCGTTGGCCGATTGCGCAGAGACGAATCTCAGCCAAACACATTAAACATGTGGGTTGTTGCTGATAACTTACGCAAAGGCGCTGCTACAAATGCAGTACAAATTGCTGAGTTTATGTTAGAGAAGAGCCTGGTGTATTAAGTGGCAATCTTTTTCGCAGCGACATACGCAGTTGACCACGCGGCCTGAAAATTAAACCCTCCGGTTTCACCATCGATATTCAAAACCTCTCCTGCAAAGAAGAGGTTTTTTATTTTCCGGCTCTCCATCGTTTCCATATCAACTTCAGCCAGGTCAATGCCTCCACAGGTAACAAACTCTTCCTTGAAAGTTGTTTTACCTTTTATCTTAAACGGGCATCGGATTAACAACTCTAAAAGTTTATTCAGATTCTTATTCGCCAGCTCATCCCAGATCTTTTGATCCTCAATCTCTGCACGCTCACACAGGCGTACCCATAACCGTTGCGGTAATTCAAATAACGGATGCGAATAGATCTTTCGTTTCTTATTTGTGGTTTTATAGTCCATTAAAAATTTTCGGACAATCTCCTCCTGCGTTTCTGCTATCCAGCTTACCAGCACCGTTGCTTCGTATTTATGTTTATGGAAATACTCGGCTGCCCATGCGGATAGTTTGATAACGGCCGGTCCACTCAATCCCCAGTGGGTAACGAGTATCGGACCTTGCTGAAAAAATTTTGTTCCCGCAATACGAACAGTTCCGTTAGCAACCGCCACACCCATCAGGTCTTTAAATTCTTTTTGAGAATCGTTAAACGTAAACAATGAAGGGATTGGCGTTATGATTGTATGCCCGATCGTTTTAAGAAACGAATAAGCATTTACGTTTGGATGTCCGCCCAATGCAATCAAAACTTTTTTGCCGTTAAACTTTTTATGAGTACAGATCACTTCAAAGCCATCTTTACCTTGTTTAACCTCTTCAACACCCGCATTCATCTCAATAGTAATATTATGCAGCTTCACCTGATCTAAAAAGCAGGCAATAATCGTTTCTGAATTATCCGTTATCGGGAACATACGTCCATCTTCCTCCACTTTCAGTTTCACACCTTTTTGTGCAAACCATTTTACGGTATCAGCAGCCTGGTATTTCCGGAACAATGTTTTTAAAGGTTTTTGACCCCTCGGATAATGATAGGAAAGCTCAGTAGGTTCAAAACAGTGGTGCGTTACGTTGCAGCGGCCCCCTCCGGAAATGCGTACTTTCGACAACAGTTTGGTTGTCTTTTCCAGGATAATGATTTTCAATCCGGATCTTAATTCGGCTGCCTGAATAGCTCCAAAAAAGCCTGCAGCACCGCCTCCGATAACAATTAAATCAAACACGGTCAAATCTCGCATTTTCCCCTGAAATAGGTTTACCTTTAAGGTTCGATTTGTATTTAATACAGTCTAAAGTTGGTTGGTTATTATGTCATTTATTCATTCGATTGCAACAAAGGCTGATGTTGTTTTCCCGAGAAATTTAAGCCCGCTGGATGTACTCAGTACGCTGTTGCTGGGCATTGCAATTTTTCTTCCGGTAAGTTCCTGCCTGATCGTTTTGATTTTAAGTATGCTTATCCAGGCTGCATTTTTTCGGGTTATGCATCGTGAGAAAGCGAGCCTGACCAGGCTTCTGAAGCGTCTCGCTTTTCTGGTGATCTCCTGTACAGCAATCGTTGCTGTTCTTTTTCAGCACAGCTTGTTGTAATACATATAAAAATCAATCGTTAATATTGTGTTGTAATTTACACGCAATGGTTAACCGCCTTTCTTTTACATTACTGCTGTTGTTTTTTTCACCTGGAGTATTCTCACAAACCGGAGAGCAGCAAAACCGCGAGGGACATTATTCATTTATTCCGCTAAGCGGATGGACAACAAAATTTCATGGCAATGAAAGCTTTGTATACGCGCCTGCTGATGGTGCTATGGATTCATGGGATGAGAAGGTTGATTTCAGTGTAAGCGATGGTGAAGACATTTTATTAGAGGATGCTTTTGATTTCTATATCAAAACTGATTTCCCCGAAGCTTACGGAAGATTTAAGGTCATTTCGCAAGGAGATGAGACCATCAATGGTATGAAAGCCAAGTGGGCAACATTTACATTTTCAGCAAGCGGTAAGGCTGCAGGTGCAACCAGCGCGGGCGACAGTACAATCTCAGCAACCTTGCAGGCTGTGTTTTATCTTTTCAAAAAAGAGAATTCACTCTATCTTGTGAATGGTGTAGCAGAAAAAAGTTTATTCCCTAAATACGAAGCTTCATTTCGTTCTATCATTCGCACCTTTCGGACCAAAGAATGATTGATCAACTGCTTCAAAAAAATGTTCAGGATTTTATTGAGCAGCACGCACAGGATGATGAGCAGCAATTGCTCCTGAAACGCAAAGAGATTTTTAATGTTCCGGCTAGCCTGATTGCCTGGCAAATCAGTGGAAAGAGAAAAGCAAAGACCAAACTTCCGCTTTATTATAACACAAAAAATATTCTTTATCCTCCCGGGATAAATCTTGAACAAAGCTCTTCTCAGCAAACTGCCGAATTCAAAGCAGCTATATTGGCTGAGCAGCTTCCTTCCAAAAGCTTATTGATAGATCTCACGGGTGGCTTTGGAATCGATAGCCTGTTCTTTAGTAAAGTATTTAGGTCTGTTCAATACATTGAACCAAATTCCGAACTGATTGAGTATGCTAAACATAACCATGAAACGCTTGGTGCAAATAACATTCAATACAATAACACGACTGCTGAGAAGTTTTTTAATACGCAAAAAGAAAAAGCCAACTGCGTTTTCATTGATCCTTCGCGAAGAGCAGCTACTCAAAAAGTAGTTAAGCTTTCAGATTGCGAGCCCGATGTAACTAAGCTGCTACCAGAAATTTTTAGCATCACATCTTTTTTACTAATCAAAACCTCTCCGTTGCTTGATATTCAGCAAGGACTAAAGGAATTGCAGTTTGTTAAATCGGTTTATGTTGTATCCGTTGAAAATGAGTGCAAAGAATTGCTTTTTCTTTGTGAGAAGGATTTCTCAGGTGAACCGACTATTCATGCTGCTAACCTCAGCAAGGTTCAGGAAAATTTTTCATTTACGGTAACCGAAGAAAAAAATTCAACACCCGAATTTTTCTACCCGTTAACCTATCTCTACGAGCCGAATACATCAATATTAAAAGCCGGAGCGTTCAAAACAGTTGCGGTCAAATTTTCTTTGAAGAAGCTTCATCCCAGCACACATTTATATACAAGTGACAAACTCGTTGAAAATTTTCCGGGCCGGATTTTTAAGATTAAACAAATCTTAAAATCTGATCCACGGGCTGTGGCCGGATTATTTCCTTCCGAAAAGGCTAACGTAATAACCCGCAATTATCCGCTTTCACCCGAGGCGCTGAAAAAAAAGCTTAAGCTGAAAGATGGCGGAGAAGATTATTTAATTGGCTGCTCCGGTGAAAAAGAAAAATTACTGATCGCTGCTGAGCGGTTGAAATGACTATTGAAAAAAATACAGCGCCCAGTAGGTAGCATAGCATAACAAAGTTACTGTCCC